>JANNYO010000418.1:0-8027 GCA_031410115.1 Rhodanobacteraceae bacterium
CACGGGCATGGGGCTGGAACGTTTGACGACCATTCTTCAAGGTAAATTGAACAACTACGAAACGGACCTTTTTCAATCCTTGATCGAACGCGCTGAAGGGCCTTCGCCGATCATAATATCAAGCTGAAAATCCTCCATCGCCGGGTACAGCACTTCCTCTACCACCGGGCTGAGGCGATGGATTTCATCAACAAACAGCACGTCTTTCGCCTGCAAATTGGTCAACAGCGCGGCTAAATCGCCCGGACGCTCTAATACCGGGCCGGAGGTTTGCCGCAAATTGACGCCCAACTCATTCGCGATTACATGGCTTAAGGTGGTTTTGCCCAAGCCCGGTGGGCCAAAGATCAGCACGTGATCCATATGCTCGCCGCGCCGTTTCGCCGCCTCGATATAAATTTCTAACTGATCACGTACCGGCTTTTGCCCCAGATATTCGCTTAAACGCTTGGGCCGAATGCTGGCGTCGAGCAGCTCATCTTCGCGCGTGGCGGCGGTGGAAACAGGGCGGGCTGGTTCGGTCATGGGGATGCGCTGCCCGGTTCAGACAAAAAGTGGCGCTAAGCTTATCGGGCTGCGTGCAAAAATTGGCGAGTCAAGGCGGCAAAATTGAAATCCGTTGTCTTCGCTTAGGCAATTCGACTTCCCTGCCCGAAAGCCGCTACCCTCAAAGTCCTCATTTAACGAAAAACTCTTCATGCGCTGCGCCTTTTGTAGCCACCTAGATACCCGGGTGGTGGATTCCAGATTGACTGAAGACGGTTTACAGGTGCGGCGTCGGCGCGAGTGCCCGAACTGCAGCGCGCGCTTTTCGACCTTTGAGGTCGCTGATTTGAAGCTGCCGGTAATGATCAAGCGCGATGGCAGACGTGAGCCTTTTTTTGAGCCCAAACTGCGTGGTGGCGTCGAGCGGGCGTTTGAGAAGCGCAAGGTTGGCTTGAGCGAGATCGATCATATTATTGAAGTCGTGATTAAAAAATTGCGCACCTCCGGCGAGCGCGAGGTTGCCACTAGCCAGCTTGGCGCGTGGCTAATGGCTGAGTTAAAAAATATTGATCAAGTGGCATACGTGCGTTTTGCCTCGGTTTACCGGCGTTTTGAGGACGTGCAGGCATTCCGGGAAGAAATTGAAAGCTTAGAGCGCGACTGGCCGCGCGAGTTGAAAGACCGTCAACTTTCATTGCTCGCCGATGAGATCGATGCCACGCTTGGAGATAAAAAATGAGTGATCTAGCCGAACTTCGGGCGCAATTGGACGTCATCGACGCCGATTTAATCAGCGCGATCGCGCAGCGCCAGGCCATCGTGGCGCAGATTGGTCGGGTGAAAGAAGGCAGCGGCCAGCAGCTGCGTGACTATCGTCGCGAAGCCCAAGTGTTGGCGAATGTGCGCGCGAAGGCGCAAGGCGCGGGGTTGAATCCGGCACTAGCGGAAAACGTAATGAAGCAGCTGATTGAGGCCGCCTTGGTCAATCAAGAGCAGCGGCGCGTGCGCCATGGCGCGGAAGGCACCGACAAACGCGCGCTGATTTTGGGCGGCAACGGCAAAATGGGGCGATGGTTCGCGCAGTTTTTGGACGCGCAGGGCTTCGCCGTTGAAATCAGCGACCCAGCCGGTTGCCCGGAAGAATTCACCGCGTGCGCGAATTGGCAGCAAACCGCGATGCAGGTTGATTTGATCGTGATCGCCGCGCAATTGCGTGCCAGCAGCACGTTGATTGCTGAGCTCAGCGAGCTCAAACCCAGTGCGCTCTTGTTTGATTTAGGCTCGCTTAAATCACCGCTCAAGCAAAGCCTGCAGCGCGCCGCGAGCGCCGGGCTAAAAGTGTGTTCGGTGCACCCGATGTTTGGCCCGGACACCATGCTGTTGTCAGATCGCCACATTATTTTTATTGACTTAGGCAATGCCAGCGCGGTGCGCGAAGCCAAGGCGCTGTTTGCCGCTACCAGTGCCGAGTTAGTTGATATGGCGCTCGATGAGCACGACGAGTTAATCGCCTACGTCTTGGGCTTAAGCCACGCGCTGAATATTGTGTTTTTTACCGCGCTGGCAAACTCTGGCAAAAGCGCGCCGAAACTTGCCAAGTTGTCCAGCACCACCTTTGACCGTCAGCTTGCGATTGCCAGCAATGTCGCAGAAGAAAATCCGCGGCTATATTTTGAAATTCAACACCTAAACGACGCGCGCGAGCACGGCTTAAAAGCCCTAGAAAATGCCGTAGCGCAAGTTACGCGCTGCGTGCGCGAGGGCGATGAGATTGGCTTTGTTGCGCTGATGGAGCGTGGCCGCGGCTATTTGTCGGCGCGGTCAGCTCAGGCGGGAAGGATTGGCGGGTTGGGCTCAGACTAAGCCCGTCGCGACGGCGAAAAATAGTGCGCTAAGCGCGGGTAGAAATGATCTGTGACGCCCTAAAAATAATCTTTGCCACTCAGCAACAAGGCCTGTGCGCGCGTTTTCGCGATCTGGTTGCTCAACGTCAAATCCGTGGCTTCCAAGGGTGCTGATAAGACTTCGTTAAGTAACTGATCATGCAGCGGCTGATCAAACATCAGGCGGGCAAAATATTGCGCATACAAAACTTTCGCCATTAGATTTTTTCCGGCGCTAATCGCCACCGCTTTACGGAAATGTGCCGCGCCAATTTCGGGCTTGCCGCCGAGTGCGGGCGGCAGCAGTGAATTCATCACGCCGAGCACCATTTGCGCCTCGCCATTGCCGAATGCAGGCTGTAACTTGGCGACGCGTTCGTAAATCACGCGCACTTTGGGCGCATCCGCTTGCGCGTCGGGCTGATCGGCGCGCGCCTGTACATCACTTGCCCAGGCCGCGCCCAAACACGCGAGCGCCGGCAATTCATCGGAATCTAGGCGATTGACGATTCCTTCTAAATCCTCAAAATTACGCAAATTCGCCGCACATAAAGCCTTATTGAGCGCGCATGCGCCGCGCACACCGTAACGCAGCGCGCGCGCGGACAAACGCTGTTGGCGCGCCACATCACTGACAAAAGCGCCCGCATAGGTGGCGTAGAGTTTCGCCGCCGAACACAAACTTGCGCCGTCTGCGTCTGGGCTGTTCGCACCGGCGTCCAGCAGCAGCAAATATGCAGGCAACGCCGCGCCCACGGTTTCTGGATCATCGTGATTCAACGCGCTTTGCGTCAGCTGTTCGGCAACGCCGTTTTGCACTTTACGAATGATGCCGCCGCAGGCGCTGATGCATGCGGCGAGTAAAAAAATCAAAGTGATTCGAGCAATTTTCATTTGGGTTTTCCGAAATTAAACAGCCGCTTCGCAGGCTTCTAATGTATTTTGCAAAAGGGTAGCAACTGTCATTGGCCCGACCCCACCCGGCACCGGCGTGATCCAACTGGCGCGCGCACTTGCCGGAATAAAGTCAACGTCGCCCTGCAAGCTGCCATCGCTTAAGCGATTGATGCCAACATCGATTACGACCGCGCCGGGCTTGATCCATTCGCCCTGCACCAACCCAGGTTTACCCGCCGCCACCACCAGCAAATCCGCGCGCGCAATATGGCCTGCCAGATCTTTGGTGAACCGATGTGCCGCCGTTACCGTGGCACCTGCCAGCATCAATTCCAACACCATCGGGCGCCCGACATGGTTGCTAACGCCGATCACTAACGCATCGCTGCCCCGCACGGGTTTGTCGGTGTGTGCCAGCAGTGTCATGATCCCTTTTGGCGTGCAAGGCCGCAGGCCAGGTTCGCGCAATGCAAGGCGCCCAACATTTTCCGCGTGAAAGCCATCGGCATCTTTGCTGGGTGAAATCCGCGCAATCACGGCGCGCGCATCAATTTGCGGCGGCAGCGGCATTTGCACCAAAATGCCGTGGATCGCCGGGTCTAGATTCAGGGCATCAATCAGTGCGATCAGTTCCGGCTGGCTAAAACCGGCGGGCAAATTGAAGTCGCGCGTGTAGAAACCGGCTTTGGCACAGGCGGCGCGTTTGTTTTTCACATACACATGACTGGCTGGATTCGCACCAATCAAAATCACGGCAAGCCCTGGCACACGCTGACCGGCACGCACGCGCGCTTTGACGCGTAAACGCAGCTGCGCGATCAGCTCATCAGCGATGCGTTTTCCGTCTAGAATTTTGGCGCTCACGTCGCAGTTCCGCTTTGGCTATTTATTGTGATCGCGCAAAACGCGGTGCTTATCGCGCTGCCAATCGCGCTCTTTCTCGGTCGCGCGTTTGTCATGCAGCTGTTTGCCGCGTGCCAGGGCGATTTCAACTTTGACCTTATTTTTTTTCCAAAACATCGCAAGCGGAATTGCGGTAGCACCTTTGCGCTCGACGGCAATAATTAACTTGTCAATTTGATCGCGATGCAAAAGCAGTTTTCGCGTGCGCAATTTGTCGATCACCACATGGGTGTTGACGGAAATTAGGGGTGTGATTTGACAGCCAAACAAAAATGCTTCGTTGTCTTTGAGCAAAACATAGCTTTCACTAAACGCAACACGACCTTGGCGCAGCGCCTTAACTTCCCAGCCCTGCAAGACCACGCCCGCTTCAAAACGCTCGTCGATAAAAAACTCGAATCGCGCGCGTTTGTGGGTGGCAATGTGGCCTTTGTCTTCGGTATCTTTTTCTTTTTTTGCCATGTCAATCAGCAGATTTGGCGCGCTATTGCATGCCTTGAGCCGGGCACCTTAAGCGTTTGTTCCGGTGAAGTCGAGAATTTAGCGCCACGCAAGTTGGACGCAATACAGCTGTGGTTGGTGGACAGTAAAAAACCCGGCGATTTCGCGCCGGGTTCGGATCCACCTGAATGATTCCAACGAAGCTTACTTCGCCGTTACGCGGGCTGATACGCGGCGATTTTTCTGACGGCCTTCCTCGGTTGCGTTGTCGGCAATCGGGTGTTCTTGACCATAGCCTTCCGCCTTCAAGCGTGCGGCATCGACGCCTAGGGCCACGATCGCATTCATCACGGAATTGGCGCGGTCACTGGAAAGGGTCAGATTGCCTTGCGCAGGCCCGGTGTTGTCGGTGTAGCCGCCAATTTTCAGCTGAACATTCGGATAGGCTTTCAAAATCGAAGCGATATTACTGATTTGCTCGTTCGATTCTGGGCGCAATGTTGCCGCACTAGTGTCAAACAAGATGCGGTCAAAATCGAACCACGTGTCTTTGTCGACCACTTTGGTGGCGTCTTCAACAAAGGTCAGCAAATTGGACTCAATGCCGGAAGCTGGGATGTTGAGCTTCATATCGCCTGGCAACATGCGCTCGCCAAATACGCCCAAATCCGGGAATACGCTTGCGACTGGTTCGACCACTGGCTCGACCACTGGCTCGACGACTGGCGCAACCGGCTCAACCACTGGCACTACCGGTGCAGTGACTTCAGGAACCGGCTGATTCACGATGACTTCTTCAACGGGCTTGGCGCGAGTGAACCACCAAGCACCTAAACCGAGCAGTGCAATCAGGGGAATCAGCCACAGCGGGAAACCGCCGGATTTTTCTTCCGTGCGGGCGCTGTTGGCATTGAAGCTGGTCGCGGCCGATGTCGCGTTGCTGCCGCCGAAGCCCAAAATCCCGCCGAGCGCACCCGGAATCATTGACATCAGCGACGCTTTTTGCCCGCCGAGCAGACCCATCAACGCACCTAAACCACCTGCGGCGCCGGATTGCTTACCGAGCAAAGCCAGCACCATCGGTGCGGCTGCGCCCAATAATTTACCGACCGAGCCGACGCCGATACCGGCGTGCTGGGACAGCGCTTGGCTCACGGCCTGTTGCTTATCACCGAACAGCGAACTTAAAAAGTTGCCGCCCAATTGCCCGACCGGGCTTGCGGCATTGTCGCCGCTAAAAAGGGAGCCAACATCGCCCAGCACCGAGCTGGTGTCCATCGCTTGATTGCCGAGCATGCCGCTCAGGGAATCCATGAACCCCCGGTTGTCAGACTTGGCTAACACCGAACCCATAATGGTCGGCAAAATCGCCGCCAGCGCCTTTGCCACGCCAGACTCAGATTCACCCAACCAGGACGCGGCTTTTTGCATCAGCGTTTGGGTCAAATACGGTTTTACTAAATCCATGAAATTCATTGCATTTCTCCGATTGACGCCCGGCGATTGCTGGGCGGATGAAAACGCAACTACTCTAGCGCCAAACGCAGGTAATGCAACGTTTTATTCAGTTTTCTCGGTACAAAGTCGTAAACAAGATCTTATATGCTGCGTTTTTGTTCTTACGAGGTTGAGTCGCCATGAAAACGATACTGATTACCGGCGCGAACCGCGGCCTTGGCCTTGCCCATGCAACGCTATTCGCCGAACGCGGTGCGACTGTTTTTGCCACCGCTCGCGTGCCCGCTGAGGCGCTTGAACTACAGCAGCTTTCGCAGGCACACCCAGGGCGCGTACACGTGCTGAGTTATGACGCCTTGGATGTCAGCGCGCCGGCCAGGATTAAAGCTGAGCTTGCCGACACCGCGCTAGATTTGGCATTTTTCAACGCTGGTGCAAGTTCGATGATGCGCGCCGGGTTTGGCGCAACTGACACCAGCGCGATCACCAAGCTCATCGAAATTAACGCGTTTGCGCCGCTGAAGTTGGCGGAGGCCATTGTTGATAACGTGGCAGCGTCTGCGCGCAAAATTTTCGCCTTTCAATCCAGTCTGATGGGCTCCATTAGCGACAATGGCTCGGGCGGCGCATTCGCGTATCGCATTTCTAAATGCAGTCTCAATATGATTGCCAAAAGCATCGCCGTTGAGCTGCGCGCACGTGGCGTTATTTCCGTGGCGCTGCATCCAGGCTGGGTGCAAACCCGCATGGGGGGCGCGCATGCGCCCCTGACGCAAGCGCAATCGGTGCCCAGTCAGCAAGATCTATTAGAACGTCTGACCCTAAAAGACAGTGGCAGCTTTTTCAACTACGACGGTACTTTGCTGTCCTGGTGATTGGGTGCTGAATTCAGCATAAAAATCTAAACGCACGCTTCAGTTATCTGCACAAGAATGCCAGGAGCTGTGCCCTGCCGCGCCAGCTTTGCTACCCTTGCCGCCAATTTTCCGCTTTGAGCTGCAAAATATGGACGTCGTCTTAGCCAATCCTCGCGGCTTTTGTGCGGGTGTGGATCGCGCAATTGATATCGTGGAACGCGCGCTGGACTTGTTTGGCGCACCGATTTATGTCCGCCATGAGGTCGTGCACAACCGGTTTGTGGTGGAAAAACTGCGCGCACGCGGTGCCGTTTTCGTCGACGAACTAGAAGCAGTGCCGGCCGATCAAACGGTTATTTTCTCAGCCCATGGTGTGTCCCAAGCGGTACGGGGTGAAGCGGCGCGCCGTGGTTTGCGCATTTTTGATGCGACCTGCCCACTGGTGACAAAAGTGCATATGGAAGTGTCACGGCTATGCAAGGCGGGTAAAGATGTGGTGTTGATTGGGCACCACGGACATCCGGAAGTTGAGGGCACTTTGGGCCAATGGGATTGTGTGAATGCCAAAGGCCGTATTTATCTGATTGATTCCGTTGCTGAGGCGGGAACTTTGCAGCCATCGCAGCCAGAAAATTTAGCCTACACCACGCAAACCACGCTCAGCGTTGATGAAACTCGCGACATCATTGAGGCCTTACAGCAGCGCTTTCCGGCGCTATCTGGGCCCAAACATGATGATATTTGCTACGCCACGCAGAATCGTCAGGATGCCGTGCGTTTGCTGGCAAATGAATGCGATCTAGTGCTTGTGGTTGGCTCACCGAATAGCTCTAACAGCAATCGCTTGCGTGAACTGGCGGAAAAGGTCGGCGTTGAATCGTATTTGATCGATGGCGCGCAGGACATTAACCCGGCATGGCTGAAAAATAAGCGCGCGATTGGGGTTACTGCGGGTGCCAGCGCACCGGAAAGTTTGGTGCAAGAGGTGCTCAGCGCGATTCAGGCGGCGGGCGGCAACACGCCCCGGCAGCTGCAGGGTGCGGTTGAAAATATGGTGTTCGCACTGCCGAAAGAATTGCGCGTGGTGGTTCAAGCTTGATGA
>JANNYO010000419.1:0-3058 GCA_031410115.1 Rhodanobacteraceae bacterium
AGTGTGCACTCTTGTCTGTAGCGTGTTCACCCCCAGGGTGAAGTTGGAAATGCCTAATTTCTTCAATGTATTCATAGCTTTATCGAAGCGAATGAGCGGCCAACTGCCGGATTAAGGTTTATAAGTGTGCCAACATCAAGAGGAAGAGTCAGGCAAAAAAAACCCGCACAAGGCGGGAATTTTTCTAATTTGAACCATCAATCTGGGCAAATTTTAAACCGCTCTGGCGGTTCGCAGCACACGATCTGGAACACTTGCGGCGTCCTTCAAACCCGACAAAAGTGCCATGAGCTGCTTTTCTAATGGTGCAAAATCGCCCTGTAAGCCGCGAATCTCGTGATAGACCACGGCTAGCCAGAGGGACACACCACGCACTTTCATCTGAACGTTGTCATCTTTCAGGCGCTTAAATGCAATTTCACTGCCGTTGCCCCAGGGGGCGTAGCGGTCGACATTTTCGCTGCCATATAAGTGCGGCACTGTGGCAAGTGCAGCGTTGTTCAATTCGCGCATCACCAGACCGAGGAGTTCTCGGCGTTGCAGGCCGGTAAATTCGGCGACCGTCTTGTTGATTTCTTTGAACTGCCGTTTGAGCGCGAAACAGCGCCCCATTGTCAGCGCACGAATTACAAATTTCATCATCGACCTCCCGGACTTAGATAAACTGATTTGAGATAAGTTGGTGCCGACGTAGTGGTCACTAGAAATTGAAGCGTTGGTTTGGCTAAACATGACTGACCTCACAGACCCCTGCTTGGTGCTGGTAAATTAGCGCTTACCCACAAGTTAAGAGTTGACTTGCGTCACAATTTGACCGTGTACGTCGAAAGCAGCGCAATCACAACAGATAAAGCAGCAAGTTTCAACCTTTTTGACATTTCTTTGACAATTGCGCGAATGCCATGCGTGCTTGGTTCAGGCGCGTGTAGTGGCGCCAAAATTGGCATCTGATGCATCACGCGTGCGCCGCCAAACTGCTGCATTGCCACATCGCGTGCGAAACCGTATTGTCGTCAAAGCGCCTGTTTTCGACGGCAAATACGCCGCAATCGCCCGAAATAATGATTATTTAATGTGTTCAATCACCAACGTTGCAATCGTCGGCGTCTACACTTTGCGCCGGCTTACTTTTTAGGATGTCTATGTCGCGTCACCCGCAGAATCAAAATCCCCAAACGTTTAAACCGAATTTTTTGCCTCGGCAAAAGCCTAGCCTTGCCGCCCTAGCCGCTGTGTTGATCATGGGAATGACCGGCTTGGGCATGCAAGGCTGTTCGCGTGATGAGGCGAAATCAGCGCCAGCGCCGATTGCCGCGTCGTCCAGCGCTAATCAAGTGCAGTCGGGATTTTATGTCGCGCTGATTACTTCGGCGGTGGTGGATTCGGAGCCAGCAATTGAGCTTTCGGTAAGTGAACCGCTGGCCAGCGAGCAAGATTTTAATAAGGTGATTAACGTTACCGACGCCTCTGGAAAAGCCGTCGATGGCGGCTGGAGCATGGACTACAGTGACAATCGTGTGCTGCGTTTTTACCCGGTAAAGGCGGGTGAAAATTATAAAATCATAGTCAGCAAAGAATTGCTCAGCAAATCGGGCGCGCAGTTCAGTAGCGACTATGTCGAAACCCTCAAGGGCGTCGAGCAACCGCCAACGATTGGGTTTTCGGGCCAGGGCAGTTTGCTGCCCGCGCGCGCAACCGAAGGTTTGCCGATTCGCACCGTGAACGTAGCGGAAATCGACGTACAGTTTTTGCGCGTGAAAGATGCAAATGTTGGCGAAGCAATCCGCGAGCACGCCTTTCATGGTCGCCAAGGTGGCTGGAATTTGGAGCGCTTAAATAAGATTACCGAAAACGTGTACGGCAACCGTTTTCAAATTACCGACACACATCGGAATACGCAAATAGTAAGCTTCCTACCGGTGCAGACGATTGCTGAACTCAAGCGGCCTGGATTGTATTACGCCATCATGCGCCGCCCATCCGATTTTGATGGGCAGTTTGAGGTGACGCACTATGTCGTTAGCGATATCGCCGTGCATGTGCGTCGATATCAAAACCGCGCCTTAGTTTTGACGCGCAGCCTGTCCACCGGCGAGGCCCTGGCGGATGTGCAGTTGAGCCTGATCAACAGTAATGGTCAGTCGATTTTGAGCGGCAAAAGCAACGGCGACGGTCAGGCAATTTTTGAGCAGGCACCGAACAACGAAATGGTAATGATCGCGCAGTCGGGCGACGATTTGAGCGTGTTGCCATTTAATCAGCCAGCACTTGATCTATCGGAATACGAAATCACCGGCGGCACCGCCGACAGCACGACCATCCATATTTGGAGCGGTCGTGATTTGTATCGCCCGGGCGAGGAGCTGAAATTTTCTGCCCTGTTGCGCGATTTTGACGGCAAGCCGATTCCTGAGCAACCGGTGTTTGCGCAATTGCGCCAACCGGACGGCAAGCTGTATGCATCGACCGAATTAAAAGTCAGCAAGCTGGGCTACCTGGAATTTAAGCGCGCCATGCCAAGTGACGTCGCGACCGGCCGTTGGAAGTTGGAAATGGGCACCGACCCAGAAGGTAAAGGCCGGCACCATACTTTTGATTTTCGTATCGAGGAATTTTTGCCCGAGCGCCTGAAATTGGAATTAGCCAGCGCGCAGCCGCGCTTGAAGCCGGCGGAAGCGCTGAACTTGGATGTCACCGGTGCGTATTTGTACGGCGCACCCGCAGGTGGCAATCGCTTCACCGCAAAATATGTGTTGAGCGCGGATGCCAGCGCGGTGCCGAGTTTGAAAGGCTATATTTTTGGCGATCAGGTCAATAAGCCCAAATCCGAGCAAGTTGATGCGATTGATTTGGCACTGGGTAGCGACGGAAAATTGAGCACGCCGATTGCCATTCCGGTCGAGCAAATTAACGGCCCGATTAGCGTGGCGGTGATTGGCGAGCTGTTCGAAACCGGTGGTCGGGCGGTCACGCGCGTCATCAAGCGTTCGATTTGGCCGGCCGAGCACTTGGTCGCGGTGCATCCTTTGTTTAACGACAACGACGCCGGTGGCAACGA
>JANNYO010000420.1:0-19609 GCA_031410115.1 Rhodanobacteraceae bacterium
CCGAAGCGATTGCGGCAAAAACCAACTGGCAGGATGCCCGAGTTCAATCTTTGGATGATTTAAACTGGCGTGATGCGCTCAAAGTTGGCTTGGCACAATGTTTGGCGGTGCTGTTTCCAGGTACATCGCGCTCGGGTGCGACGATTATTGGTGGCATGCTGTTGGGTATTCCGCGCAAGGTCGCTACGGAATTTTCGTTTTACTTGGCGCTTGTGGTTTTAAGCGGCGCGGGTGCTTATAGCCTGATTAAAGATCGGCACAATTTGCATACCGGCGACGCCGGTTATTGGGGCTTAGGCTTATTGGCCGCATTTATCAGCGCGTATTTCTGTATCCGCTGGCTGATCAAATTCGTGTCCACCCACAGCTTCGCAGGATTTGCCTGGTATCGCATTGCCTTTGGCGGGTTTATTTTGCTGTCTTACTGGCAGGGTTGGGTTGATTGGAGCCAGAAAGTCGGCTGATGCCGGTGCGAAATTGGAATCCGTTAGCGGCGCGCTCCCTAAGCGGCGATCTTTACGCCATCATTGCCAACCAAAATTAAGCCGCTGATCCGATGTCGCAGTTTGTTAAAGCCCCACCACATTCCATCGACGCCGAACAAGCGGTGCTCGGCGCCCTTTTGATCGATCCAAACGCCTGGGATCGGGTAGTGGATCGTTTGTTGGAAGAGGATTTTTATCGCAAAGATCACCGCGTGCTATTTCGCGCGGTTGCCCAGCTAAAGGAATCCGGTCAAGCCTGCGATGCCGTGACTTTAGGTGACTGGCTACAGCGCAATCAGCTCGCCGAAGACGCCGGTGGCGTGGTTTACGCCATTGAGCTGGCGAACAACACGCCCGGCGCGGCAAACGTCGTGGCCTATGCGGAAATTGTGCGCGAGAAGAGTGTGCTGCGCCAATTGCTCGATGCCGGCTCAAAGATCGTCCACACTGTCTACGAACCAGATGGTATGGATTCGCGCGCGCAGCTGGAAACCGCCGAGCGCGAAGTGTTCAAAATTGCCGAGGCGGGCAGCCGGGGCAAAGGCGGTTTAGCGCCGTTGCGCCAAGCGCTGGTGCAAACCTTGGACGAACTGCAAAAGCGCTCTAGCTCGCCCGAAGACGTCACCGGTTTGTCGACTGGTTTTTATGATTTGGATAAAGCCACCAGCGGCTTACAGCCCTCCGATTTGATCATTATTGCGGCGCGGCCGTCGATGGGGAAATGTCTAGCCGCGAACACCGAAATTCTTTTGCAAGACGGCAGTGTGCAAAGCATTGAAGCGCTTTACCAAGCGGGCAAGGCCGAGCTTTTCACATTGTCCGAGCAATTTCGCATCACTAAAGCCGCGCCCTCCGCGTTCGTGGATGACGGCGTAAAGCCAACGTTTGAAGTCACCACGCGCCTTGGTCGGCGTGTTGAAAGCACCGCAGCACACCCGTTTTTGACCTTGGATGGCTGGAAGCCGCTACATCAGCTTACGGAAGGCGACTGGATTGCGGTGCCGCGAAAGTTGCCGGTATTTGGTCAGCAAGCAATGCGCGACTGCGAGGTCAGCTTGCTGGCCTATTTATTGGGTGATGGCGGGCTGACCGGAGCGACACCACGCTTTACCGCATCGAACCCAGCCATTCGTGACGATTTTCTTGCCTGCGTGCAGGATTTCGGTGGCGTGGTGGCAAATAGCGTGGAAAGGCGTGCGGGTTTTGCCCCGACGTGGCAGGTGGCGGCTGAAGATTCGCTGATACTGCACAATCGTCAGGTGTTTTCGCAGCAGCTCAATAGCGCACTTGCCGGTGCAGGGCGGTCTGCGGTGTCGCTGGCGCGCAGTGTTGGTGTGTCAACGGGCAGTGTCAGCTACTGGCGCGCTGGGCGGCAAATGCCTGATGCGACTATGCGCGCTCGGGTTTTTGCCGAGCTTAACGTCGAGCCATCGAAACCGTTAAGCCGCCGCCATGATCCCAATCCAATGACGCTTTGGCTGCGGCAACTCGGGCTTATGGGCGCAGGCGCGCACAGCAAAACGATTCCCGCGCAAGTATTTCAGCTGCCCAAATCGCAGCTCGCGCAATTTGTCAATCGCTTATTTGCCACCGATGGTTGGGCGAGTTTGCTGAAAAGCGGGCAATCGCAGCTCAGATTTTCCAGCGTTTCCGAGCGTATGACTCGGCAATTGCAGCATTTGCTACTGCGTTTTGGCGTGATTGCCAAGCTGCGTCAGCGCGCTGTGAAGTACCGAGAGACTCGGCGTATCGCTTGGCAATTAGATATCACCGACGCGCATTCAATGCTTACTTTTGCCGCTGAAATTGGCATCAAGGGCAAAGAGCAAGCGCTGGCGGCGGTTGTTGCAGCGGTTTCCGAAAAACGGCTGCAAAGCAATGTCGATCTGATTCCGGTGCAAGTGTGGGACAAAATTGCGAAGGCAAAAGCTGGCCTAAGTTGGGCAGAACTGGCGCGCCGCAGCGGCTATAGCGACAGCAATTCCCACGTCGGCACGCGCGCGCTGTCGCGCACTCACTTGGCACGAATTGCGCTGGTGCTGCAAAACCATGCACCGAGCGCGCTGACCGATGAACTCAGCGCGCTGGCGCACAGCGATGTCTATTGGGACCGTATTGAAAGCATCGTTGCCACCGGCGCACAACAAGTTTATGACCTAACAATTCCCGAGACGCACAATTTTATTGCCAACGATATTTGCGTGCACAACACCAGCTTCGTGATGAACATTGCCGAGTACGCCAGCCTAAAAAGCGGGCGCTCGGTTGCGGTGTTTAGTATGGAAATGAGCACGCAGCAGCTGGCGCTGCGTACGATTTCCTCGCTGGGCCGGATTCGCCAAGACAACCTGCGTTCCGGGCGTTTGGCGGAAGAGGAATGGCCACGCGTGACTTCGACCATGTCCTTGCTCAAGGGCGCGAAGCTTTTTATCGACGATGAAGGCTCGCTCAGCCCAGCGGAAGTGCGCGCGCGTGCGCGGCGGCTGAAGCGTGAGCACGGGCTGGGGTTGATTGTGGTGGATTACATCCAGCTGATGGTGGTGCCCGGCACCTCAGAAAATCGTACCAATGAAGTGTCGGAAATTTCGCGCTCCCTCAAGGCCATGGCGAAAGAGTTGAGCGTACCGGTGATCGCGCTCAGTCAGCTCAACCGCGCCGTCGAGCAGCGCACCGACAAGCGCCCGATGATGTCGGACTTACGCGAATCCGGCTCGATTGAACAAGACGCCGACATCGTCGCCTTCATCTATCGCGATGATTACTACAACAAAGAATCGACCGAAAAAGGCGTGGCGGAGATCATTATCGCCAAGCACCGAAACGGCCCCACCGGCACGGTCAAGCTGAAATTTACCGGCATGTATACGCGCTTTGATAATTTGGAGCAGTCAAGGCCGATTTGAGCTTCACAAGCTTTTTTAAGGCTTCGCAATGAAACTAATTCGCTTGATCGCATTTGTTTTGCTGGTGACTGTTTTCTCGGGGTGCGCCACGTATGGTCAGCGTTCCCAGCCCTACAAATCGGAGGCAAAACGTTTGGCCTATGTCATTGATTTATCTGATAAAATTCAGCTTCAGTGGATAGGTACAACGGTGTTTAATAACGCGCGCGCAGAGCAAGTGGCTGAGGGTTGGAATGTCGCTGACAGGGTGGCAGAAAATGTTGAAACCGTGCTGCACGGCTCGGCAAATTTTAGCCAAATCACGCGCATTAGAGACCTGCCAATGATTAGCAAAGGGGCGCCAATCCCCGGAATTGAAGCGGATGTTTTACTGGTTATTCACGCGGGCAAGTCCACGGACACCGTATTTGGTACGAATCGGAGCTTTAGCGGCATGGGTTTGTTTCAACGGTCAGGTTTTGGAATGGGTCCATATTCCATAGGCACTGTCGCGCTCGAGGCGGAGATGTTTGATGTCAGTTCTGGAAAATCAGTTCGCAAAACAGGGGCATCGGATCAAGGAGGTGGCGCCACGCTGTTAGATAAAACGATGCATCTAAACGGGGGTGGTGAACCACGCGAGTTGCCTAGCCATGACCGTATTTGGCGACGGCTTGCGCACGAGAATGAGTATTTAAAAGTCACGATAAAAATATTTCATTAAGGCTTATCGACCCAGCCGCGCTGCGAGACCGGTTGTATGATGCGACTTGCTTGCACCAAAAAATTTGAATTACCTGCGACAATTTTTGGATGAAAGAATTGAACGAAGACTTTGAGACATTCTTGAAGCAAGCACAGCTGGCGGGCTATCGAACTTATCTTTACTTTATTGCCACGGAAGACCCTTCAATCAATATTGCTCGAGTGCGAGCACGCGTTCATTTTGGCGGTCACGATGTGCCTCAAGAAAAAATTATTAGATACGCGCGTAGCCTCGACCTCGCAGCAGAAGCAATTCGCTATGCAAATCGAGCATATTTTTTTGACAATTCACGGCATGACAGCGATCACTAGTTGGTCGCCGAGGTTACCGAGGGGCGAGATTTGGAAATCAAATGCTAGCCCATGCCACTATGGTTCCAAAAATTCGTATGGGAACAAAATTTCTGTTGGTACTTTTCTGCCCAGATAAAATTTCTAATTCACAGGTTTTGCCAGAAGGCCAATATGCAGCCCCAAAAACTGAAATTTCAACCATGACCCTACGCGCCATCCTGACCGACATAGAAGGCACCACTAGCTCCATTCATTTTGTCCACCAAGTGCTGTTCCCCTACTCGGCGGCGGCAATTCCAGAATTCGTGCGCGCGCATGCTGGTAGCCCTGAAATCCAGCCCCTGCTGAATAAAATTGCCGATGAAATACAGCTCGCGCACAGCGATCTGGACGGTATTACGGCGGCGCTTTTAGGCTGGATAGCTGAGGACCGAAAACATTCGGTATTAAAGATTTTGCAGGGCATTGTTTGGCAGCGCGGCTACCAGGAAGGCGCTTTTAAGGCGCATGTGTATCCTGAAGTTGGCGATGTGCTGCGCAGATGGGATGCGTCTGGATTGCTGCTGTATGTTTATTCGTCCGGCTCGATTGCCGCGCAAAAATTATTCTTTAAGCATTCTGACGCGGGCGACTTATCGCCTTTATTTCAGGGCTATTTCGATACCACCAGCGGCCCAAAACGCGAAGCTAAATCCTATGCAGTAATCGCCAGTGCAATTGGCCTAATACCGGCACAAATTTTATTTTTATCTGACATCGAAGCCGAGCTTGACGCCGCGCGCGCCGCTGGGATGCGCACTACTTTGCTTGCGCGCGAACAGTTGCCGAACAGCAAACACGCCATTGCCGCCGATTTTACCGCCATCCAACTGTGAGCCAAATGCGATGCCACAACATCCGTTAGTTACCGAATTAATTGACCTGCTCGCGTTAGAGCAATTAGAGGCAGATTTATTTCGCGGGCAAAGCCGCGATATCGGCACCAAATATGTTTTTGGCGGGCAAGTGTTAGGCCAAGCGTTGGCAGCTTGCCAACGCACGGTAGCGCCGGATCGCCATGTGCATTCACTGCACGCCTATTTTTTGCGCGCCGGTGATATTGAAGCACCGATTATTTACATGGTGGATCGCTCACGCGATGGCAAAAGTTTTTCCACCCGGCGCGTCACCGCGATTCAGCACGGGCAGCAAATCTTTGGTCTTGCGGCGTCGTTTCAGGTGCGGGAAGTGGGCATGAGCCATCAACTGAGCAAGTCAGACGTGCCGCCACCGGAAGACTTAGCCGAAGCCGAGCCGATTGATCCCGCGCTGTTAGCGAAAGTCAGCGCCAAACAGCAGCGTTGGCTCAGTTCTAAAGGCCCGTTTGAGTTCCGCCATGTCTACCCGCGTGATGAGCTCAAGCGGCCCAAACGCCCGCCGTTTCAACATGTGTGGTTTCGCTTGATCGATAAAATTAGCGACGACGAGGCGCTACACCAGGGCATGCTTGCCTACGCCAGTGATTTTCATTTGTTAGGAACCTCAACATTTCCGCACGGCATTTCCTATCTGCAGCCAAACGTGCAAATGGCAAGCTTAGATCACGCGATGTGGTTTCATCGGCCGCATCGAATAGACGATTGGCTGCTGTATTCCTGCGATCGCCCATGCGCCGAGGGTGCGCGCGGGCTATCGCGCGGCAGCATTTACACCCGTGACGGCGTACTGGTTGCATCCACTGCACAAGAGGGTTTGATTCGCGTATTGACCGAGGACGCCGCAGCCTAGGCAAAGCGCGCCGACAAATACGCAAACGCCGCGCGCAAACCTTGGCAAGCACCGCCTTTCGGCCGCCCTGGCTGCTCGGTGTCGTTCCAACAGTAAGTGTCGATGTGCACCCATGCAATTGCACGCGGTACGAAGCGCTCCAGGTACAGCGCGGCGGTAATCGCACCGGCCATGCGCGAGGCACCGGCGTTATTCATATCCGCAATCGGGCTGTCAATCATGCGTTGATAATCGCCCCACAGCGGCATTCGCCAGAGCGGATCTTGCACCGCCGAGCCGGCTTGAATCAGTGCGTTCACCACCTCGTCGTGATGGCTAAACGTTGCGGGCAAATCTGGCCCTAAGGCGATTCGCGCCGCACCGGTCAAGGTGGCAAAGTCTAGAATCAGCGCAGGTTTTGCTTCAACCGCATAGCTCAGCGCATCACACAACACCACGCGGCCTTCGGCGTCGGTGTTGCCGATTTCAACGCTCAAACCCGCACACGTTGCGATCACATCACCGGGGCGATAGCTCATGGGCCCGACCGCGTTTTCTACCGCGGGTACCAGCAGTTTGAGGCGGATTTTTAGCTGCGCCTGCATCAGCATTTGCGCCAACATGATCGCTACCGCCGCACCTCCCATATCTTTTTTCATCAGCGCCATGCCATCTGACGCTTTCATATCCAGCCCGCCGGTATCAAAGCAAACGCCCTTGCCAACGATCACAACCAGCGGCAGGTTCGCCGCTGCATCTTTCGCATCGTCCGGTGCCCAATTCAATTCCAGCAGGCGCGGCGCGCGGTGACTGGCGCGGCCGACGGCGTGAATCGCTGGGAAATTTTTGTTGAGTAATTCATCACCCACAATTTCGCTAAAACGCGCGTGATGCAGACGCGCGATTTCACAGACAACCGCACTTAATTGTTCGGGCCCTAAATCTTCAGCGGGCGTGTTGACCAGCGCCCGTGCACCGCAAACGCCTGCCGCCAGCATTAGAATCCGTGCCCGCGCGGCGTCGTCTGCATATACCAAACGCGCAGGCTCGGTGATTTTTTTCTTGTAGCGATTGAAGCGATCCGCGCCCAAACACCAGCCCAGCGCCAAGGATTCTGTGGCCGCGCCCGCAGCGGTGTCAGCCAATACATAATCGCCAGCCGGAAGCGCAAACGGCAAGCGCCCAAGCGCATACAGATTGCTGGCATCAGCGATCATCAACACGCCGCACAGTTCGCCCTCAGCTCCGGGCAGCAAAGTGAATTCGCCGTTTTTTGCGGCAAAGCCAGATGTTTTCAGCCAAGTTTGCGTGCTGCTCGGCTGATGTTTCAGCCAGCTAGCAAACCGCGTCGCTGCAACAAAGTGAATCGGCTTGGCGCGGGCTAAGGCGGTTTCATTCTCGGCGCATCCGGCGACCAACGCGCGCTTATTGGGCTTGCGCAAAAAATCTAATCCCGAATTGTTTTGGCTAGTTAAAACTTGAAACTCAAGCTTGTTCGTTAGGTTCGTCACAGTAATTTTCTGTTCAACTCAAATTGCGGGCAATCTCTACTTTCGGGGAAAATTCAGCGGGCGATGCAGCCGTGCAGCGCCCGCTTGCGTGCTATTTTTGCGACTGAGCGACAACGTGCCCGGTGCCAGCAATGATCGTGATTGGTTTTTCCGCAGAAATTGCCGCTTTCCAAGTGACGTTATTGCCCATACCCGCCACTTCGATGCGGCGCACGGTATTGATATTGACGACATTGGCTGTGCCCGCCACCCGCACGGTGTCGCACGAACCGCTCAAGGTGTAAACCGAACCGGTGCCTTTGATACTGACGCCTTCACCGGCTTTGCACGCGTGGCTTTCCAGCCCGCCGGTGACACCAAGCTCAGTCCAAACCACAGGCACGGGCGGCTCAGTTTGATCCTCTGCGCGCCCGTCAGACACGCTGGTCGGAACATTCATTGACTCTAATGCGGCCGGATCAACATGAACTTCCGTGCCGGCGGCCTGCACGCTGATGCCGTCAGCGCCAATGATTACGCCTGCGCCCGGCGCACCGACGCGCACACCTTTGGCATCAACGGCAACAGCCGTACCCGGCGCGGCTACGTGCACGCCCTGTTTATCGACGGCAACTGCTGTGCCAGGTGCCGGCACGGAAACCGCTTCCGCAGCGGCGGCTGATACAAATGCCAAAGTGATGGCGGAGCTTAAAGCGAGTCGAAATACGTGACGCATGGGCTGTCTCCTGAAGGAATGAATGCGAATGCAGACTAAACCGTCGTCCGTAAAAATTGAATAGGTGGCGGAATTACCGTGCGCTTGGGCTTAACTTGTTTTTCCGTGTCACCTTGCGGTGAGACTTGTCTGGCGTGTCGCCTTGCGGCGAGACTTGTCTGGCGTGTCTCCTTGAGCGAGTTGCTGGTGCCGCAGCCGTTGGCAACACAAATTTTACGGTCACTTGCTTCGACAGGCTCAGCACGAACGATTTTCAGGGAAGTTCATTGGGAGCCAAGTACGAACGGTTTTTCGGGCGGTTCATGGAAAGCTGAGCGCGAACGGTTTCTAAGAGGGTTCACGGAAAGTTTAGACGTCTAGACGCCGATACTGAACACGCCATGCGCTGCGCTGGGTTGCTATCTATCTCTTTATCGCGATAGAAAGATAAACTTGCAACCATCTGCATTTTTAAGCATCTGACCATGGCAACTGAGCTTGCACCCGTAGCACCCCGCTACACCCGATTGAGCGGGCTAGAGCCGTTGGTGATCACGCCTGAGCTGAACTTCATCAACGTTGGCGAACGCTGTAACGTCACTGGCTCGGCGGCGTTCAAAAAGCTGATCAAGGACGGCGAGTTCGGTCTGGCCGTTGACGTCGCCCGGCAACAGGTGCAAAACGGTGCGCAGATTTTGGACATCAATATGGACGAGGGCTTAATTGACTCGGAATTGGCGATGACGACATTCTGCAATTTGATCGCCGCTGAACCGGATATCGCGCGCTTGCCGGTGATGGTGGATTCGTCGAAATGGAGCGTGATCGAATGCGGTTTGAAGTGCCTGCAGGGCAAGGGCATCGTCAATTCAATTAGCTTGAAAGAGGGCGAAGCGGCATTTGTTGCCGCCGCGAAAAAGGTGCGCGCGTATGGCGCGGCGGTGGTGGTGATGGCCTTTGATGAAACCGGCCAAGCCGACACTAAAGCCCGCAAGATTGAGATTTGCACCCGCGCCTACCGTATTTTGGTGGACGAGCTGGATTTCCCCGCCGAAGACATTATTTTCGACCCAAATATTTTTGCGATTGGCACCGGCATTGAGGAGCACAACAATTACGCGGTGGACTTTATCGAGGCCACCGCTGAAATTAAACGCACACTGCCGCACTGCCATATTTCTGGCGGCGTCAGTAACGTCAGCTTTTCGTTTCGCGGCAACAATCCAGTGCGCGAGGCGATTCACAGCGTATTTTTGTTCCATGCCATCAAAGCGGGCATGGACATGGGCATCGTCAACGCCGGTATTTTGCCGATGTACGATGACTTGCCGGATGAGCTGCGCGAGCGCGTCGAGGATGTGGTGCTCAATCGGCGGCAAGATTCAACCGAGCGGCTTTTGGAAGTCGCTGATCGCTTTAAAAAAGGTGCGGTCAAAGCCGAAATTGCCACCGAAGCATGGCGCGATTTTCCGGTAATCAAGCGCTTGGAACACGCCCTGGTGCACGGCATTGATCAGTACGTCGAACTTGATACCGAAGCGGCACGAGTGGGTTTTGCCAAGCCATTGGAAGTGATCGAAGGCCCGCTGATGTCGGGCATGAATGTCGTTGGTGATCTATTTGGCGCGGGCAAAATGTTCCTGCCGCAGGTGGTGAAATCTGCGCGCGTGATGAAAAAAGCGGTGGCGTATTTGCTGCCCTACATTGAAGCGGAAAAACTGCGCAGCGGTGATGTCGGTAAAAACAACGGCAAAATCATCATGGCAACTGTCAAAGGCGACGTCCACGACATCGGCAAAAATATCGTCGGCGTAGTGTTGGCTTGCAATAACTTTGAAGTGATTGATCTGGGCGTGATGGTGTCGGCCCAGCGCATTTTAGACGCCGCAAAAGAACACAACGCCGATATGATCGGCTTGTCCGGTTTGATTACGCCGAGCCTAGATGAAATGAGCCACTTGGCAAAAGAAATGCAGCGCCAGGGTTTTAGCTGTCCGCTGCTAATCGGCGGTGCCACCACCTCGCGCGCGCACACCGCGCTGAAAATTGAGCCCTTCTACAAAGCCCCAACCGTGTGGGTGAAAGACGCCTCACGTGCGGTCGGTGTCGCGCAAAACTTAGTCAGCAAAGAAAAACTGGCAGCGTTTGTGGCGGAAACACGCGCCGACTACGCCGAAGTGCGTGAACGCCACAAAGATAAATCTGGTGCGAAAAAGTTGGTGAGCTTGGCGCACGCAAGACAAAACAAATTTGAAGGCGAATTTGCCGACTACGCCCCACCCACACCGAAACACTTGGGCGTGATCGCGTTTGACAACTACGATCTGACCGAATTGGTCAACGTGATTGACTGGACGCCGTTTTTCCAAACCTGGGAGCTGGCCGGGCGCTATCCGGCGATTTTGACCGATGCGGTTGTCGGCGTACAGGCGACCGAGCTGTTTAGCGACGCGCAAAAAATGCTGGCCCAGATCGTTAGTGAAAAGTGGCTCAGCGCGCGCGGCGTGATTGGGCTGTGGCCGGCGAACTCGGTCGGCGATGATGTGGTGTTAGGAAACGGCACGGTGCTGCACTGTTTGCGCCAACAGGCAGACAAACCGCCGGGCCGGCCGAACTTCTGTTTGGCGGATTTTATCGCGCCAAAAGCCAGCGGTAAAACCGATTACATCGGCGCATTCGCAGTGCAAACGGGCGGCGCGATCGACGCGAAAGTGAAAGCTTATGAGGCCGCATTCGATGACTACAGCGCGATTTTACTCAAAGCCCTGGCGGATCGTTTGGCGGAAGCGTTCGCCGAGCGCATGCATCAGCGCGTGCGCACCGAATTTTGGGGTTACAGCACCGAAGAAAATTTGCCAAACGACAAGCTCATTGACGAAAGCTATCAAGGCATACGCCCGGCACCGGGCTACCCGGCCTGCCCCGATCACACGGAAAAACGCACGATTTTTGCACTGCTGGACGCCGAGAAAAACGCCGGCATGACCTTGACCGAATCCTGCGCGATGTGGCCTGCATCAGCGGTTAGCGGGCTATATTTCAGCCATCCAGAAAGCCAGTATTTCGTCGTTGGCCGGGTTAGTTTGGAACAGGTAACTGACTATGCCAAACGCAAAGGCGACAGCCTTGTCGAGTGCGAGCGCTGGCTGGCACCGATTTTGGACTACGACCCTGAGTAAGCTGGCTTTGACGCCACCGGCTGCCAGATCAAGGTCAATGTGCAGCCCGACGCGCCAGCTGGCAAACTCCATGACATGAATTCAAGCAGCTACACAAAAATTGGTCCCTACCAAATCGAAGGTCAGCTCGGGCGCGGCGGCATGGGCGTGGTGCTCAAAGGTATCGACAGCGCGTTGGATCGACACGTGGCGATCAAGCTGATGAGCGAAACATTGGCACATGAAACCGATGTGGTGCAGCGTTTCATGCGTGAAGCGCGGGCGATGGCTAAAATTAGCGACACCCACGTGGTGCAGGTGTATGCGGTAGACACCTTTGAAAACCGCCCGTTTATTGCAATGGAATACATCCAGGGCAGTGACTTGCAGCAGGTGCTCACTCAACAAGGCCGACAAACGCCCGCGAATGCGGTCGCTTACACGCTGGCCGCCGCACGCGGTTTAGCAGCGGCGCACGAGGTTGGGCTGATTCACCGGGATATCAAACCGGCGAATTTATTGATCAACCAAAAAGGCGTGGTCAAAGTCACCGACTTTGGTATCGCGTTGGCGCACATGGAAGCTGCGACACGTTTGACTGGCACCGGCAGTGTGGTCGGCACGCCGGGCTATTTGGCACCGGAAGTGTGCATGGGGAAACCGGCAGATGCGCGCAGTGATTTATATGCGCTGGGCGTGGTGCTGTTTGAGCTGATTTGCGGCACCCGGCCCTTTCATGGCGCCACGCCACTGTCGATTATGATGCAGGTGGTAGAGCATGATGCGCCGGATATTCGTGCGCTAGACGCCAGCGTTGACGATGAATTGGCGGGCATTATTGCAAGTTTGCTGGCGAAAGCACCCGAGGCGCGCATGCAAACCTGCCATGAGCTGGTCGCGCGCCTGAATCAATGGCTCGCCGCGCGCAGCCGGGGCGTGTTGCCACCTGGGGCGGGCGCATTGATGCAGGTAGCCGCCTACGGCAGCGCTCGGGCGGTGGCGGCCGATACTCCGTCGGGCGCAGCAGCGGCGGGCGGGCGCACGAACTCGTCGAGCGCGCGCTTAAGTTTGCTTTCGCAGTCGCGCATGCCACTGTGGCTAGGTGCTGGCTGTGGGATCGCGTTTGCGATCACCGCGTGCGTACAGTATTGGGTGATGCAATTGCTATACGAGTCGCTCGGGCAACTCAGCGGCGGCTATGATTTCAATCAGTACATGCCCGCTTTGAAGTTTCGTATCTTAGTTGCCGCTGGTGTCAGCATATTGTGTTATGTGGTGTTTGCGCTGTGGTTTTTGCGCACTCATCAATACTTGACCCAGGCGCGCGGCATGGCGTGGCCGAAAAACGCTAAAATCGCCCTGCTACTTTGCAGTTTGCCGCCGCTGAGCCTGTATTTCAGCTGGCGCATTTGGGCGCAGATGGCGAATGTGGCGAATGGCGCCACAGCCAGTGCCAGTGCCAGTGTCAGTGTCAGTGTCCAACCGGGCGCCACGACTGCGGCAAATGAAGCATCGAGCCCAAGTGCAGCTGCAATGCCAGTCGATGCCCCCGCATATTCCACCAACGCAACCGCACTAGGCCTGTGGTGGTTGAGCTTTTTCGGCTCGCTCGGTTTAAGCGCTACTGCATTTTATCTGCTGCCCAAGCCGCTTGCCGCCGCACCAGAAAATACCTACGTGCTGACACTGGAACTATTTGCCCGCGGCCTGTGGCTATTTGCCGGGTTTATGGCGCTTTGGCTGATGCTGAGCATTAGTTTGCGCGCGGCAAAAATTGGCGGTTAAGTCTCGCCGCAAGCGACACGGAATTAACGTCTCGTCGCAGGCGACACGGAATTAACGTCTCGCCGCAGGCGACACGGAATTAACGTCTCGCCGCAGGCGACACGGCAAACAAATCCGGTCAAAGAATGATAATTGGTGCCTCTGGATCCCCGCCTGCGCGGGGATGACGGACGGGGTGGCGGCGCCTAACTGCACCATGGGTTTAGCACCGACACCCCAGCGTCGGCAAAATCAGCCACTGTGGCTGCTTTTGTTTCTATCGCTTCCGCATCGCTTGGCAATTACTGGCAAACTACGGGCAGTTCGTTTTACCTGCGTAAAACGGGCGAAATCGCTACTCCAACCTTTTACTTGACTGAAGATTCTATGATTGCTTTGCGCTTTGTTTTGATTTGTATCTGTGGTTTCGCAATGGTCAGCGGCGTGCACGCGCAGGCTGAGGTAGATGATCTGCCACTAAGCAGCGAGCAAGTGCAAATTGAAGTCTTAGTGTTTCGATTTCCGGGTAAAGGTGCGGGTGCGGAGCTAAAAGCGGGTCAAATCGCGGCATCCGGCGCTGGTCAGGCGATTGGCACGGGCACTGAGCTGTACAGCGAAATTGAGCCCAGCCAACGGCAATTGAGCGGTGCCTATGCGCGGGTGCAGGCGAGTAGTGATTTGAAGCCCCTGTTGTTTAGCGCGTGGCGGCAGAACTTATCAGACGCCCGCTGGGTGGCGTTGACGTCAGCGAACCGCGGGGATGCCGAGCAGCTGAGTGGGCGGCTGATGCTGGTTCCAGGTAAGCCGCTGGCACTCAAGCTTGAGCTTCAGCTCAACGGCGCGCAGCTCACGGGTGCAACTGCTGCACCGGCGCGTTTTCGCATGCGTGCGAATCGCCCGGCACATTTTGAAGAAACGCTTTATTTTGATCACCCGGCGCTCGGTGCGCTGGTACGGGTAGATTTAAGCTCTGCGCGTTGAGCATCCTCGCTTAAACACTGCGCATCGGAATTTGAATCACAATCTCAGTGCCTGCATCGGGCGCGCTGATGCATTGGATGTCACCCTTCAGCAGTTGCGTCACCAAGTTATAAACCACATGCATCCCCAAGCCTGAGCCGCCTTGGCCGCGTTTGGTGGTGAAAAACGGCTCAAAGATGCGTTTGCGCACGTTTTCTGCCATGCCCACGCCGTCGTCTTGATAGCGCAGACAAATCAACCGATTGGACGCGGACGACTCCGCATCAACCAAGTTCGCATGAATGCGAATTTGCCCGTCGTTGCGCTCCGGAAATGCGTGCGTCAGGGTATTGGTGACTAGGTTGAAGATGATTTGTGACAGCGCGCCGGGATAGGTTTCCAGCGCCAGCAATGGCGGCACATCCAGCGTGACTTTGTGTTGTGTGCGTTTAAGCGTGGGTTTTAAAGTGAACAGCACCTCTTCCAAATAGTTGATCAGCACAATGGTGCGCAAAGCTTCACTGCCTTGATCGACCGCGACTTGCTTAAAGCTGCGCACCAGTTTGCTGGCGCGGTCTAAGTTTTTAAGCACCAAATCACTCGCTTCGACGGCGCTTTTGGTGAATTGCTCAAGCTCGATTTTGCTGAGTGTATTTTTTTCCAAATGCCGCGCAAGGCGTTCGGTTTCTTGGCGCAAATGCGAAGCGGCGGTAACGCCGATACCCAGCGGTGTGTTGATTTCATGCGCAACGCCAGCAACTAAATTGCCAAGCGACGCCATTTTTTCCGAGTCCACCAACTGGCGCTGCGTGGCTTTTAAGGTGTCCAGTGTCGCGCTCAATTCGGTGTTGCTCACGCTCAATGCCAGCGTGCGTTCGATCACCCGATCTTCCAAACGTTCGTTTACTGAGCGCAACTCGTCTTCGACGGCTTTTACGTCCGAAATATCGCGCAAGGTGCCGACCAATCGGACCGCGCGCCCGTTTGCGTCACGCTCAATCGCACGGCCGCGCCCCATCACCCAGGCCCATTCCTCGAAAAGCGTGCGCATACGAAACGCCGCTTCAAAGTATTCCGTGCCTTCATCAACGTGCGCGGTGAGCGCCAATTTAAAGCGCGCGCGATCCGCTGGATGCGCGATTTTTACCAAGTCGTCCAAATCAATGGGCTTATCTGGGCGGTTCAGTCGTTCTCGTTTGAGTTCGGGCAAAGGATTGACCGCCTGCACTTTGCCAGTGCGTAAATCCAAATCCCAAAGTTCATCGCGGCTGCCCCACAGCGCATGTTTGAGCTGCGCTTCGCTGCGCTCAACGCGCGCGGCGTCGCGTAGTTTTTCGTTTACGCGGCGCCGTGCATAGCCAAAAACCAGTCCGCCGCCGATTAATGTTGCGCACAGATAGCCTAATTTTGCCCAGATGGAAAGCCACGGTGCCGGCGCAATCACCAGCGTTAAACCTGCTGCTTCACTAGTAAAACTACCGCTGCGGGTTTGCACTTCAAATTGATAGCTGCCAGCGGCTAAATTGGTAAACGTGGCGCTGCGTTGACCGGGCGCAGTGCGCACCCAAGCCTCGTTTGTACCAATCAAGCGATACTGATATTCGGTAGCATTTGCGTGGCCAAAATTCAATGCCGAGAATTCCACCGAGTACATGTTTTGCAGATACGACAGCGCCAATTTCGTCGCAAAAGGTGCGGCAACTGTCAGTGGCGATGCGCCGATTACGCTGCCTGTTTCGGGCTGTTGCCACGACAGTTTGAGCGGCGCATTGAGTAATCGCATGCCGGTTAAAACCGGTTTTTGCAGCGCAGGTTTTTGCGGCAAGTCCAGCGGGTTAAATCGAATCAAGCCGCCTAAGCCGCCAAACATCAGGCTGCCATCAACGTCTTTCGCACCCGCGCCAATATAGTAGCCCGAGCGATCCACACCATCGGTTTCCGTCAGGCTGCGCGCCTTCATCGTTTTGACGTCCAACATCGCAATGCCAACTGTACTGCTGACCCACAGATTGCCGACTTCGTCTTCTAAAATCGCGCCGATCGCGTCTGAGCCGATGCCATCGGCTTTACGCACCGCCTGAAACCGCACGCTGCCGGTAAATGCGTCGCCATCGATGGTGACATGCGCGACGCCGCCGCCCTGGGTGCCCAGCCACAGCTCGCCGCCGCTGGTTTCAAACAGGCTGGTGACGGTGTCGTGGCACAGGCTATTTGGATCATTCAACTCGTTTCGAAACGACCGGATTTGACGGGTTTCACTGTTGATCGCGACCAAACCTTTTGCCTGTGCGCCAATCCAAAGCGTGCCGTTCTTATCACGAAAAATGGCATTGATGGATGGCGGCATTGGCACGCCCGAGCGATCTAAAAAGGGCACGAATGCAGTGCAGCTTGGGCAACGCAGCAACAGGCCGCCGCTATCGCTGCCGGCCCACAGACTGCCGTCGCGATCTTCAAAAAGGGCAATGATGCGATCACCATTTAGCCGATAGGGTTCGGGCTCACGCGTGCCGTAACGGGTGAACTGGCCATCGCTACCCAGCTGGTTGATGCCGCCGCCCAGCGTCGCAACCCATAGCTCACCGTTGCGCCGACGTACGATTTTTGCGACGGTGTTACTCGCGAGGCTTTTAGCATTATTTGCATCAAAGCTATAGCGCGCCAACACGCCTAAATTAAAGTCGTAGTGGATTAAACCGCCACCCTCAAGCACACCCAGCCACACGCTGCGATCCGGTTCGCGCAGAATCGCTAAAACTGGGTTTGCCGGCAGACTAAATTTACTCTCAGTACGCGCGGTA
The DNA here is from genome assembly GCA_031410115.1 of Rhodanobacteraceae bacterium. Lineage (GTDB taxonomy): Bacteria > Pseudomonadota > Gammaproteobacteria > Xanthomonadales > SZUA-5 > JANNYA01. The sequence goes on from JANNYO010000420.1 coordinate 17,061, forward strand.
CTGCCGCTGAGTAAATTCGCTTCCTCGCGGTGGCGCGTGAGGTAAACCGAGCGAATCAGCGGGTTGTGTACGGCAACACCCGCGCGCCAAGTGCCCACCCAAATTTGATGGGCGTGATCCTCAAACAGCGTGTGCGCGCGGTCCGCAGGCGGGCTATCCGCATTGGTCGGGTCATGCATGAACCGTACGAAATGCCCGGCGCTGCGGTCGTAATACGCCGAGCCTGTCAGCGTACTGACCCAAAGTTCACCCGATTGCGTCAACAGCAGTGCACGCACCTCATTGCCCGGCAAGGTATCGCGATAGCGCGCGCAAAGCGGTGGATCTTCACAGGTACTTGCCGCGCGAAAACGCTCAACCAGCATGCCGGAGCGATCAAAATGCAGTAGGCCATCGCTGGTCAAGCCGACCCAGACATCCCCGTCGCGATCCATCGTTGCCACTTGTGCCGGCCCGTAGGTCCAAACTTCGTCCGGCCAGCGGCTCATTTTGCCGTTGATTCGGCGCATCAGGCCGCCGTCGCTGGTGATGACCGGTTCCGCCTGCAAATCAAGCGTCACGGAATTGACGTTGGCGACTGCGGTTTGTTCGAGGATACGCTCAGTTTTGGTTGCAAAAAGCGCAACGCCAACATTGGTCGCCAACCACAAATTGCCATCGGGTTTCAGCGCCAGTCCGCGAATTTCATCGCTGTTAAAGCCCATTTCCCCGGCGCGAAACGTGCGGAAACGCTCGGTACGGAGGTCTAAAAAATTCAATCCACGTGACTGAGTGCCGATCCAAAGCCCGCTGTTGGCATCGTCTGCGGCGAGCGACAATATATGGTTATCGCTGATTGCGCCGGTGGCTTCGCTATCACGAAAAAAGCTGCGAAATTCATAGCCATCAAAGCGGTTCAAACCATCTTGCGTGCCAAACCACATCAAGCCCGAGCGATCTTGCGCGATTGCGCGCACCGTGCTTTGCGATAGGCCATCGTCAATGCCAAAGGTGCGAAAGCGCACGTTGCTCGTGTTGATTTGCGCGGCAAAGCCAGAACTTGCGGCGGCGCACAGCAGCAGCGCGAAACTAAGCATGCGTGCTATGCCCTTCAAAAATAGGAAATTTGAAACTAAGGCCATCAAAACCACGGCCGGCCAAAACCTGTTTGAGCTGAAAGTTCGCATCCTGCGAGCCTAGCGCCCCACGCGCTGATTAAGTAGCGTGTAGAAAAATTTAACCTATTGATCCGGTAGACAAGCTTTGCTCTGCCGTGTCGCCTTCCGGCGAGACTTGTGAAGTATTTAGTGCCCCCTTATGCTGGCAGGCCTAAATGTCTGGACGCACTCGCCTACATGTCAGTTGACAATGATTTAGCACTCGCGCTGCTGGTGCGCGTGGCCGGCAAAGATCAACAGGCCTTTGCCACGCTGCACAAAGCGGTTGCACCTCGGGTGTATTCGTTTGCCATGAGCCAGCTTAAAGATCCTGAGCGCGCTGAGGAAATCGTCGTGGACAGCCTGCATGAGGTTTGGCGCTTCCCCGCGCGCTACAACGCGACCTCAAAGTTCTCAACCTGGGTGCTGGGGATTGCCCGGCATAAAATTTTGAACGCTTTCCGCGCTCGACGTGATCTAGAGGTTGCGATCACAGCAGAAATTGAGGATGGTTTAGTGAACGAAGGCGAAGACAGTTTTGATGACATCGCGCTGATGCAACGCCAAAGCGGCGTGCGCGAGTGCATGGACAAGCTCTCCAGTGATCATCGGGAGTGCATGCACTTGGCGTTTTTCGAAGATATGCCGCTGGCCGAAATCGCCACGCTGCAGCAGTGCCCAGAAAACACTGTCAAAACGCGTTTGTTTCATGCGCGCCAAAAAATTAAAAACTGCCTGCGGCTGTTGCTCGGAACCGAAAATATCGCGACCCACGGTCAGGGTGGCGTACATGCGTGAAAAATTTATGGAGATGCTGCCCTTTTACGTGAACGGCAGCATCAGCGAATCGGACCGCGTTTGGTTTGAACAGTATCTTGCCGAAAACCCTACTTTGCAGACGCAAATCGCATTCGCAAACGCGCTACGTACGCGCGTGAAATCCCAATTTGCCGATATCCCGCATTCGATTGGGCTTGCCAAATCACTTGCGCGGCTGGACGAAAGCAGTGCGGAACACAGTTGGTTTAAGCGACTTTTTGGCGGTGGCAATTGGCTCAAACCTGCGCTTGCGTGCTCGATGGGTTTGGTGGCGATACAATTTGTGTTGCTCACGCAGCGTCCAATCACCGGCGATGGCGAAACGCGCTATCGCGGCGGCAATTCGACGCAGGTGGATGGATTTGGCACTGGCGGGCTAAACAACGGCGAACGCGCACACTTAAGCGTCATTTTTCGCCCGACTGTAAGTGAAGGCCAATTGCGGCTGATGTTGAGCGCCGCCGGCGGCCAAATCGTCGCCGGGCCTGGGCTGAATGGGGAATATTTGATCGCATTTCCCCCGGATCGCGTCATTGCCGGGCAAGAACAGCTGCGCCAAAGCGGGCTTACGCTGGTTGTGCAGGCAGCTGCGGC
>JANNYO010000421.1:0-2936 GCA_031410115.1 Rhodanobacteraceae bacterium
GTACCGGCGCGATGAAGCCAACATGCCCGGCTCGCGCCGCGAAGTTGGCAATGCCCGCGACGAGGGCGTGAAGTTCATGTTTAACCACGCACCGGTCGCCATCATGGGCACCGAGCACGTCGATGCCGTGCGCCTTAAAGACACGCAAAGCGGCGTCGAGAAAACCCTGATCGCTGATATCGTCATCACCGCATTTGGCTTTCGCCCCAGCCCAGCGGATTGGTTAACGACACACGGCGTGGCGTTGGAAGAATCCGGTCGTATTGCGGTAACTAAAACAGCCCCGTTTCAAACCAGCAACCCGAAAATTTTCGCCGGTGGCGACAATGTGCGTGGTGCCGATTTGGTGGTTACTGCGGTGCATGATGGGCGTGAGGCGGGGTTGGCGATTGCGCGGTGGTTAAAGGCGGCGAAGACGATTCCAGCTGCATTGGCAACGGCGTAAAGGCCTCATCTGCCGTGCCGCCTGTTCGGCGAGACTCTATTTGGCGTGGCGTGTAACCAGCACCACACCAAAAATTAGCGCAGTCAATCCTAGCCAAGACATCGTTGGCACTTGAATAACGCTGAGAACGCCGAGGCGAAGCCTATCGTTTTGCGGGTTGATGTCGATTAGCGCGCGACCATCAACGCGGCGAATCGATTCCAACAGCCGGATGACACCCAAGTTTGGTGTAGCCACGCCAACAGTTTCTATCTCGCACATCGCGCGTTGGCCCGCCTGCACTGGCCCCGCCATAAACTCAAAGCCAGACATGAAGCAAGCCAACCCGGCACTTGCAGCAGCGCAGCCGCCGGGAAAATTTCCACGTACGGTAAAGTTCAAAGTATCCGTACAGGCACCAAAGCCATATTCCGCCACAGAATTTGGCCCGGCATTTTGGACGTCGATCTGATAGCGATTGACAGTTCGCCCGTTCTCTACTCGTGTGCTGAGCCAATTTGCCGTTGCTGCTAAATCTGTTAGCGCGCCTATGTGAATCAAGCCGTTGGTCGCGTTCGGTCGATCAATGGGGCCAAAGCTGAGGCGGAAGTTTTGGCTGTCGCTACGCAGTGCGGTAAAACTGTAGCGGCACTCTAGATTGCCGCCAGGCGCAATTGCCGGAATCCCAATGCGCGCAACGGGAAGTGTCGCTGGAAAAATGATTAGCGTCATTTCGTCGCGCCAGGGCCCGCAGCCTCCGCTAATCAGGTTAACTTGATAGTCCGGTAGCAAAGGCGCGATTGCACCAGCTTGCAAATCCATCGCCGGACTTGCATCCGCGCCGGCATTGTTGATGCGCATTTCAAGCACGCCTGGTGCCGCCAGTTCGGTCTGCACGTTGGCGGGCGCGATGAGCAGATTCCAATCTGCAGATGCAACGATGGGCAGGGCGAACAAAAATGCGGCTAGAAACCTCGTTTTTGTCCTCATAGCTCCCCCTTTACTCAAAGCCGTTAGCAAACAAACTAAACGGCGCTACTACATTCAAATCAATACCACTGCCGGCTCCGAGCGTGTAAATCGGGTCGTCCAAGGTGACTTTAAACAAATAGATGCTGGCGAGCGGGATAAAAAATCGGCAGCGCTTCGCAGCTAAAATTTCAACCGCACTTAGAAAACACGGAATGCCTGAATTTGAAGTGATTCGCGCACTGCCGGTGAAAGCTGCGCCTACTAGCGTGCCTAGCTCGACGCCAACGCTGACTTCCGGCGTCACGCTCGGATTGTTTATTAGCAAGCGTACCGTTGGCGTTAGCTTGCTAACCGTTACGCTGCGACTGCTTTGGCTAGCGCCATAGCGGCGATCACCCAAGTAGCTTGCTGTGAGCGATAGTGCCAAGGCTGAGTTAGTCGCTGGCGCGCTTAGCGATCTTGTATAAAACCCCTGCGCGTTTGCCAAGATGCGACAGCGCGCGATGGCAAGCTCGCCTTGTGCGATCAATTCGCCATCGCACTGCGCGCCGTTACCATCGTCGAAGCGCACAATGCCGCTGGGGGCAAGCCCGGCTTCTTTGTGGCTAACGACAGCTTCAACCAGAAAATCTTGCGCTAGATTTGGCAGTGACGGCACGGTACGCACAATGCTGTTGTAGCTGGCAAGTTTGTAATACGGGTTTTCGCGAATCGTGACACCGCCGGTTTGGCTGCTGCCGTAGAAGCCTGCCCACGCGATCATGCTGGCGTCGCCGGAAAACTCAAAGGCGCCGTCTTGCACCCTCGCGATTTGCTCACTAACAAGTCCTCGCTCTAGATCAAGCACAAATAGTTTGCGCGGTGTCGGCGGTGGCGGTGGGCTTATTGGAAATGATGAGATTGGAAATACGCGCGAACCAATCAGTGCGTGGCGCCCATCGGGTGAAATTTTAACGACGACATCGTCTTCGGTGGTTTGAAACAAAAACTGCACGCTATTGTTCGCCACATTGAGCAGCCGCACTTCGGTTATGTTGCCCAATCGGACGCTACCCACCACGCGCTGACCGTCATCAGAAACAGCGGCGCTTCGCAGGAACTCACGCGGTGGCTGATATAAATCAGTGAGCAAACTAGATGCGCCACTTTCGGTTTCTATGCGCGTTGCCGGATTGGCCCCGGCCACAATCGCCCAGCGGCCATTGCGGCTAGTGCCAACTACGTAGGCTGTGCTCAAGCCCATGTTCGGCGTTGGCATAACCGCGCCTGTCGCTAAATTAATGCGCCCGATGTTTAACCCAGTGTTCGGTACGGGCAAATCAGCGCCGTCGAGTGTGACGAGCGCGATACCTTCCCGGCGCGAGTAGGCCAGCAATTCCGTATGCAATGTCGTTTGCGCGCCATCAATGCGACGACTTAAACGTCGCAGTTGCGCGCTTGTTTGATCCCACTCGTAAACGTCTAAAGCCTGATTGGTATCCTCTGGAAGCAGGGCGGCATAGCTCGAAAACGCGCGGTAGCGGGCGTCGTCATCCATGCG
>JANNYO010000422.1:0-1520 GCA_031410115.1 Rhodanobacteraceae bacterium
GATCAATTGCTCGCGCCGTTTAAGGCACTTGAATGCCAACTCGACGATGAGCGCGCTTACGTGGAACGTCTCACTAGCGCCGTTGAAAGTATCGAAAATAATCAGCTAGGGGTTTACTTGCGCAGTCTTGAGAAATTGTGCGGCAAACAAGTCTCGCCCCCCAAGATCCGCACCTAATCACGCAAGTCATTGATTTAGCTACACCGAGGCAGAAAAAATGACACTACGACGTTCGTTTAGCGGGTTTTGGCAGCTTTAGCGCCTCAAACAGCGACAGCTGTTCCGGGGTGGTTTTGCTCATGCCCGTGGATGATCGCGACATTATTTGGCGCGCGTATGGCAAAGCCGAAACCGCTGCAGAAATACAGCGTGCGGCGTCGTCGATCGAGTTGACCGCAGCAGAAAATGGCTTGGCAATCGTGCGCATTTTCGGCCACGAATTTCTATTGGCCAGTGGTACAGAAGATACGGTCAAAACCAACAGCAGCCTGCATCAAACGCAGTGGCACACGCGGGCGGAAATTATCGACAATTTCCGCGTGTCGAGCGAATTTCAAGCGCTTTCAGATACGGCAGCACACGTGCCGTAACCAAACGCTCACCTCCAGGCGGGCAATCTATCGTCGAATGTCGACTTCGCTCTGAGGATTTATGCGCACTCCGTTACGTCTACTGAATTGCGCGATGGTCGCGTTGCTGTGTATCAGCTGCGCGGCAAGCACCACTAAGCGGCAAAAGTTGCCACCCTTGGCGGTGCAGTCGCAGGTGGATCTGGCGAAATTTATGGGGCGTTGGTATGTGATCGCCAATATTCCTTATCGCGCCGAAGCGGGCAAAGTTGGTAGCTACGTTGAATATCACCCGCGCAGCGATGGCCGCATGGATGATCTGTATTTTTTTCGAAAAAAGAGTTTTGCCAATCCCATTACCCAGTGGTCAGGTGTGGCGTGGGTAGTTGATCGTCAAAGCAACGCGCGCTGGTTGGCGCAGTTTATTTGGCCGTTTAAATTTGACTACCTGATTTTAGCGACCGCGCCTGACTACAGTTGGGCGATTGTTGGTCATCCCAGCCGAGATCTAGCGTGGGTGTTCGCGCGCGACGCCAGCATGGACGACGCGCTGTATCAGCAGCTGCGCGGCAAGCTCAGCGCGATGGGCTATGACGTTGCGCGTGTGCTAAGGGTGGCGCAAAAGCCGCAAGACTTGGGCCAACCGGGTTTCCAATAGCGCGCAATTTGGACTGGTCTTAGCCGGGCTTTTGGATGATCATTGGGCGCGAAGTTTAACGTCGGCGTGCGGTGCCTGCAGGGCTCGGTTACCCACAACAACCCGGTGCTGAAAACGCCGGCGGAGCTCATGTTCAATTGGACGCCGCCCGCCGAGGGAACTGTACTTCTTGTGATCAAATGTCCGATACCGCCATCTCAAGCTAGCGCCTGCAGCGGCTGTTCGATATCGTGCGCAGCCGCATCGCTTCGCGGTTCAGCGCCTTGAGTTCCGCAGCACCGGCGCTGCGGGCG
>JANNYO010000423.1:0-3754 GCA_031410115.1 Rhodanobacteraceae bacterium
GACTTGATCTTCGCCCTGCAGACGTGCGCGGCTTTTGCCGAAATTCATCGCGCCGCGACCGCCACCGGCGCCGTTTTGCATCTGGCGCATGATGAAAATTGAAATTCCGATCAACAGCACAATCGGCAATAAATTCACCAGCAGTGCGCCGAAACTAAAGCCGCTTTCTGGTGCGGACGCTTCGAAGCTAACGCCTTTTTTCAGCAGGATATCTGGCAGGGTCAAGTGCAGTGGCGGCGCGTAGGTATATTTTTTTGTGCCCTCGCTGTTGGTGAATTCAATCTTGCGACCGTCTTCCTCAATCGTGGCTTTCGATACCTGACCGTTGTCTACGGCTTTCATAAACTCTGAATAGGTCACTTCGCTGGTGGCGGCATTGCCCATAACGTCGGGACCAAAGCTTTTCACTGCAAGCAGCAGGACGATCGCGATGACGCCCCACAAAAATAAATTTTTACCTAAATCGTTCATTTGTTTCTCCAAAAATGTCGTGCTTGATAACGTTAAATCGCCTAGTCGCGACTTAAGTGTGCTGCTCAACCAATACTAATACGCGTGCCAATCGTTGCTACTAGACCCGTTTGCCTGTCGCCATGGCGTAAATCTCGCGCGAACGTGATCTTGACGCGGCGGGTTTGCGTAAATTCACTTTCGTGTAGCGCCCGCGCAACAGTTTCAAATGCTCGTCAGTACCCGTTCCTTGAAACAGCTTGACTAAATAAGTGCCACCCGGTTTTAACCAAGCCTGTGCGAATTCTGCGCTCAGCTCTGCCAAATAAAGCGACTTCGGAATATCCACGCCGTCAACCCCACTCATGTTTGGGGCCATATCGGAAAGTACAAGATCAACTTTTTGCCCGCCAAGCAAGCCTTCAAGCTTGGCTAACACGGCATCGTCGGTGAAATCACCCTGCAAAAATTCAACGCCATCCAGTTGTTCCATCGCCAAAATATCGGTAGCTATTACGCGGCCTTTGCCTTTTAACCAACGCACCGCCATTTGCGACCAACTGCCCGGTGCCGCGCCCAAATCAACCACGGTCATGCCGGGGCGAATCTTCAAATCATCTTCCAATAATTCTTCTAGTTTGAAAGCTGCACGCGAGCGCAAGCCTTGTGCTTGCGCCTGTTTGACATAGACGTCACTGAAGTGTTCTTTTAGCCATCGGCTTGAGCTCTTACTGCGTGCTGCCACTTAAGGTAACCTTGGGTCTGTGTTTATAGAGCCCCAATTATGCCATTGACCAACCCCCAACGCCGCTATTTGCGCGGCCTGACGCATTCGTTGCACCCAATCGTTATGGTTGCCGAAAATGGTGTGTCGGATGCGATCCGAAAAGAGCTTGAGATCGCGCTAAACGCCCATGAACTGGTGAAAGTACGCATCAGTGCGCCGGATCGCGAGACCAAAACACTTTGGCTCGGTGAACTCATCGGTGCTTCGAAGTCTGAACTGATCCAACAAATCGGTCATATCGCTACGCTGTATCGCCGTGCCAAAGAACCGAAGTTGATGTTGCCGAAGTAGTTTTTCTATGATCGCCATCGGCTACAGTTATTTGCCGTGTCCCCTTCCGGCGAGACTGAACACCCGATTCACCGCTTTTCGCGGTTTGCGAGCCGCGCGATGACTGAACTTGCCGATGTAGAGTTTGCGATTGAATGCGCGCCGGAAGACGCTGAACCGGCGCGTACTTTGGCCTCTGAGATCAAAAAAACCGCGCATTTAGCTTGGCCGGTCATTTTGGCGCAGCTAGCCATCGTTGGGATGAATTTAGTCGACACGATATTGGCCGGGCGTATTTCTTCGCAAATTTTAGCCGAAGTTGCAATTGGTTCAGCGGTGTGGGGCACTTCCCTGCTTTGGATTATCGGCACGATGATGGCGGTGTCGCCTGAGGTGTCGAGTTTGCGCGGTAAAAGTAATGCGCTGAACGCTCCAGGAAAAGGCCATCCGGACGCACTTTCCAGCAATAAGCTGTTGGCTGATACCTTGATGCAGGCGCTGTATTTGGGACTGCTGGTGCTGATCAGCGTCTTGGTTTTGGCACCTTTAGCACCGCATTTAATGCGTGCGCTTAAAGTAGATGCAACGCTCATACCCGGTGCAAGCGCATTTTTGTACGGTATTTTATGGGGTGCGCCGGCGTTGACATGGTCGATGTGTTTGCAAAAATTCTGCGAAGGCATGGGGCGCACCAAACCTGGGCTTTACGTCAGTGTGGCGGGGCTAGTGCTGCTGATTCCGCTTTGTTATGCACTGCTCGACGGGCATTTTGGCATGCCGCGTTTGTTGGCCCAAGGTGCTGGCTTGGCGACGGCGATCGTGATGTGGGTGAATGCCATTGCGATGACAATTTATGTCCGAGTGCAATTCAAAGAAGTGGGTGCGCTGCGTCGGTTCAGCAGGCCAGACGTTCGCCATATTCGCGCGCTCGCAGCCGTCGGTGTGCCGATAGCTATCACTATTTTGATGGAGGCGGGGTTGTTTTATGCCGTGCTGCTGTTGATGAGCCGCTTCGGCAAAGACTGGGTTGCGGCGCATTCGGTGGCAATTAATGTCGCCTCAATCGCGTTTATGATGCCGCTCGGCCTGGCAAATGCCGTCACGGTGCGCGCCGGCTTTGCGCACGGGCGCGGCGACAAAGCAGGTGAACGCTTAGCCGGCGTTTCCGGGATTTGCCTCTGTCTGGCGACGCAGGCGATTTCCGCGGCGATCATGCTGCTGTTCGCGCTTCCAATTGCTAATTTGTATCTACCGCATGAGCCCGCCGTCGCGTTAGTGACTGCTAAGCTGCTGTTTTTGGCGGCTATTTTTCAATTTCCCGATGGCGTGCAGGCGATCAGCAATGGCGCGCTGCGCGGCTTGCGCGATACTCGCTGGCCGATGGTTTTGACCAGTATTGCCTATTGGGGCCTGGGTTTTCCGCTTGCGCATCAACTGGCATTCGCCACCAAATTTGGCCCGACTGGACTTTGGTACGGCTTTATTTTGGGACTTAGTGCGGCGGCAGTGCTGCTAACGCTGCGTTTTTTTCGCCTGACACGGATATAGGTTGAAGGTCTAGTTCGTGCGTATCGCGAGCCAACGGCGCAGCTGAAGCACCACAATTGGCGTTGATTTGGCATTGAAGCGCTGACGCAGATACTCAGGGTCGGCCCACAGTCGTTGTGCTACCAGAGCAATACGTTCGCGCCAGCTGGCAAAGCGCCAATCAACGCGAAGTTCACTCAAATCTTGCTGCAAAAGCTGTGCGCTAGGCTCGTTTTTGGCGGCGCTCAACTGCGCACAGGTGTCAGCCGAAAGCGCTGTTTCAAAAAGCATGTGACTTTGTTTTAGGCCATCAAACAAAATAGCGCATAGCCCGCGCGTCGTCGCACGGTTAACGGTTTCCGTTTGCTCAGACTTGGGCATGGCTTGCCAAAGTAAATGCAAGTCATACAGCCAAATAAAGCGCTCTTGATCGCGGTGATGACCGATGCGATGGACAGCGGCAATCAATAGCGCGTCGATCGGGGCGGGCATGCGCCAATGCGGCGAATGATCGTAATGTCGTGCCGCAAGCCAGATCGCCTCGAACGGTAGCGCGCGCGCCAAAATCGGCCTAGAGGACAGCGCCCAATGCACATCAAGACTTAAAATTGCACCTGAAACACGTTTTTGATAGGTGCGCTCGGGCAACACTAAGGCGCTAAAATTAGACGCGAGCGGTGCCCAGCCGGCTCGAATCAAACTCAGATGTGCCCGAGCTTG
>JANNYO010000424.1:0-4238 GCA_031410115.1 Rhodanobacteraceae bacterium
AGGCGTGGAAATGGTGATGCCGGGCGATAACATCAAGATGGTGGTGACGCTGATTGCGCCAATCGCGATGGAAGATGGCTTGCGTTTCGCGATTCGCGAAGGCGGCCGCACAGTTGGTGCGGGCGTTGTGGCAAAAGTCATTAAGTAATTTGTAGTATTCACCGCGAACGGATGTGCGCTTTGGAGGCGCCTCTGTTTTTTTAGATTGAGCTGTACGTATCGAATGGCGGATGTCGCTGTTTTGGGTCGTAAAGCCAGTTTTTCTGTAGGCCAGTAGCTCAATTGGCAGAGCAGCGGTCTCCAAAACCGCAGGTTTGGGGTTCGAGTCCCTACTGGCCTGCCACTCATCGCGCAAACGCCCGGTGCGTCGGAAGTTGATTCAAGGATGAAGCCGCACAATGAACGCAAAAGTTGAAAGCTCTACGCCCGGAAGGATGATCGCGCCTGTCGATTACGCGATTTTGTTGGCGGGTGTCGCGTTAATTGCTTCAGGGATTTTCGTATATTATTATTTTAATCCTGCCTGGGCTGCTTGGGTACGCGTGCTTGCTTTCGTAGGTGCTTTGCTTGCAGGTGGCGCGGTGATGACCCGAAGCGGTCCCGGCGTCGCATTTTTAAAGTTCCTAGCCGCTGCGATGATTGAGCTGCGTAAAGTTGTGTGGCCAACGAAGCAAGAGACGACGCAAACGACCCTAGTGGTGGTCGTTGGGGTGCTGGTTGTCGGTGTCTTGATGTTTGTGATTGACTTTATCCTCGCGCTGTTAGTGCGCAAGACGATGGGCGGCTGAGGAGCGAACTATGGAAAAACGCTGGTATGTTGTGCACGCCTATTCAGGCTTTGAGCAAACAGTAAAACGTTCCCTGATCGAGCGGATTCAACGATTTGGTATGCAGGAACGGTTTGGCGATGTACTCGTGCCAACCGAAGAAATCATTGAAATGCGCAACGGCCAAAAGCGCAGAAGCGACCGCAAATTCTACCCAGGCTACGTCATGGTGCAGATCGAAACTGCGGTTGAAGGGCGCTCGATAACCATCAACGACGAATGCTGGCATTTGGTACGCGAAACTCCGAAAGTCATGGGTTTTATTGGTGGAACCAAAGAAAAGCCATTGCCGATTAGCGCGAAAGAAGCCGACGTTATTTTACAGCGTGTGCAAGACAGCATTGAGAAACCCAAACCGAAAGTGCTTTTTGAAGTGGGCGAAATGGTTCGGGTTGTCGACGGCCCGTTCAACGATTTCAACGCGGTTGTTGACGAAGTTAACTATGAGAAGAGCCGTTTGAAAGTCGCGGTGCTCATTTTTGGACGCTCGACGCCTGTCGATTTAGAGTTTTCACAGGTCGAAAAAGCAAAGTAGTTTTCACGGCTCGCTAAAATAGCGAGTTTTTCACCCACGAGGAGCTCGGCAGCGGGCGCAACCACTCGGAGATAATACTATGGCCAAGAAGGTCACAGGCTACATCAAGCTACAAGTTAAGGCGGGGCAAGCAAACCCGTCGCCACCGGTAGGCCCAGCTTTGGGCCAACGTGGTGTCAACATCATGGAATTCTGCAAAGCGTTTAACGCCGCAACCAGCAAGCTGGAACCCGGCCTACCAACGCCGGTCGTGATTACGGTCTATTCGGATCGTAGCTTCACCTTCATTATGAAGACCACGCCAGCAACGATTCTTCTGAAGAAAGCAGTCGGCCTTAAAAGCGGCAGCAAACGTCCAAACACCGAGAAAGTCGGCAAGGTGACGCGTGCACAATTGGAAGAAATCGCCAAGATCAAAATGCCAGATTTAACGGCTGCTGATCTTGATGCTGCAGTGCGCACCATCGCTGGTAGCGCCCGCAGCATGGGCCTAAACACGGAGATCTAAGACCATGGCAAAGCTCAATAAAAGACAAAAAATGATCCTCGGCGCCGCGGCGCAGGGTAAGTCCTACGCATTGGATGAAGCCATTGCAATCGTGCAAAAAAATGCCACGGCAAAATTCGCTGAAGGTATCGACGTTGCCGTGCGCTTAGGTATTGATGCGAAAAAATCTGACCAAGGTGTGCGCGGCTCGACCGTATTGCCACATGGCACAGGCAAGTCAGTGCGGGTTGCGGTTTTTGCGCAAGGCGACGCTGCTGTCAAGGCGACAGAAGCCGGCGCAGAAGTCGTTGGCATGGACGAGTTGGCCGAGAAAATGCTGGCTGGCGATCTTAACTATGACGTGATTATCGCGGCACCAGACGCCATGCGCGTCGTCGGTAAGCTCGGTCAGGTGCTCGGCCCCCGTGGTTTGATGCCAAATCCAAAGGTCGGAACGGTAACGCCAGATGTCGCAACGGCGGTGCGCAATGCCAAAGCCGGTCAAGTGCGATATCGCAATGACAAGGGCGGAATCATTCACTGCACGATCGGCAAAGCTAAGTTTGACGCGCTGCATTTGAAAGAAAATCTTCAGGCGTTGTTAGGCGACTTGAACAAAGCAAGGCCAGCGGGTGCAAAGGGTCAATATCTAATCAAAGTGTCCTTGAGCTCAACCATGGGCCCCGGCGTGACAGTTGATTCGTCTACCTTGGCCGCAAAATAATTCTATTTTCAAAAACTTTAAGCGCATCTTTGCCGCATTTGCATCAGCGAAAGATGGGTGAGTAAATTTTGATCGGCAGTGCCCGTAGTCGCTTCGGATAACGTCGCTGTTATGGGTTTGTCGTCAAAGACCGCAGGTGGCGCGCGCATCAAGCACGTACCTTAATTCGCCAATTTGGCGGCCTGCGTAGATGGTACTGCCGGTGCACGCTGAATGTCACAGTAACTTGTGCGCATGGGGCGAACGCGGGGCCAGACCAAAACAAGTGCGCAGTTGAGTATCACTGCGAGGCTCGTCGGCACTTCGGTGTTGACATGAACGGAGAAAGCAATGGCTCTTAATTTGCAACAAAAGAAAGAAGTCGTTGCCGAACTGGCAAGTGTGACGCAAAAAGCGCTTTCACTCGTCGCTGCTGAGTACGCCGGTATTACGGTTGAAAAGTTAACTGATCTGCGTCGTAAGGCGCGTACGTCAGGCGTCTATATTCGTGTTGTTAAAAACACGCTGTTAGAACGTGCGGTTGAAGGAACAGACTTTGAATGCGTCAAGGGAAAACTGACGGGGCCGCTGATTTTTGCGTTCTCGAAAGAAGATCCAGGTGCTGCTGGCCGATTGATCAAAGACTTTGTTAAGGCAAACGTCAAAATGATTCCAAAGTTGGTTGTGGTGGGCGGAAAAGCCTACGGCGCAGCCGAGTTGGATCGTTTGGCCTCATTGCCGACACGTGATCAAGCGCTCAGCATGCTGCTCGGCTGTTTGGTGCAACCCGCAACAATGCTCGTACGTGTGATGGCAGAACCTGCTAATCAGCTCGCGCGCGTCATTAAAGCGGTTGGAGACACCAAGCAAGCGGCGGCGCCAGCGCCAGAAGCTGCTGTTGAAGCGGTTTAAAACTTAGCCATTTCGCAACGAAACACTCATATCCGTCACGCATTACGCGTAGACAAACAAGTTACTACGGAGATTTAAAATGCCTATTTCAAAAGAAGACATCCTAAACGCTATTGCTGCGATGCCATTGATGGACATCATGGACTTGGTTAAGGCCATGGAAGAGAAGTTTGGCGTATCCGCCGCTGCGCCAGTCGCCGCTGCTGGTCCTGCTGCCGCCGCCGCTGTAGTTGAAGAAAAGACCGAATTCACCGTCGTGCTTTCAGCGATTGGCGAGAAGAAAGTAGAAGTCATTAAAGCGGTTCGCGAGATCACCGGCTTGGGCTTAAAAGAAGCCAAAGACTTGGTCGAAAGCGCACCTGCAACAATCAAAGATGGCGTCAACAAAGACGAATCGGCAAAAATGAAGAAAAAGCTTGAAGAAGCTGGCGCCAAGGTCGACATCAAGTAACTCGCGTTGCCAGTTCCAGCGCGCTCGAAAGAATTCGTCGGAATCGTCACCAAGGTCATTTGAGTCGCACGAAGCACCGCAATTTTTGGCGGGCTGGGAGCTTTTTTGCTCCCGGCCCTTCCTTGTTTTACATATCGCCTTGTTCTAACAATCTGTAAACAGTCGCGACGATTGCCTTTCCAAGCAAACACAAGCTTCATCCGTAAACACCGAAACTTTACGCCCAAGCGCAGGCACTGAACGACGTGCATTTGGGCCTCAAGTTTTACCTCCAGGGCAGCGAGGCCACGCTGCCGCAACCGTAAAAGAGAAGCGTGCATGAG
>JANNYO010000425.1:0-5017 GCA_031410115.1 Rhodanobacteraceae bacterium
AACCAACAACCGCGTATTGCAGGCGCGCGCCCAGCTCAGCGGCGAAATCACGCGACTGCTCGGTGCAGACGGCCAGCTTGCGTCTGAACGCGTGCGGCAAATGGGCAGCCGTGATGAGTTGCTTGAAGCGCTGCCAAAACTGGTTAACCTGATTGCGCTATATGGCCACGCCGCTGATGCACAGCGCATACGAACTGATATTTCTTACCTACTGGCAATGGCTTGAATTTATGACGACCGCACAAATTGATGACTGGATTATTTTCGGCAAAACCCAGCTCGGCAACGACGAAATTCTGCGCCGCAGCGTTGGCTTACCGACTGATTTACGCTCCTTGCTGCTATTGATTGACGGCCGCCGTGATCTAGCGATGCTGCGCAACGTCAGCCAAGCGGTGCGCGAAACGCCCGCGCCACTGCTGTATCTAGAGGACAACGGCTTCATTATGCGCACGGGCGTAAACGAAGTGCGCTTGTCCCAGCTCAGCCAGGGCCAGCCCGGTTCGACCGTGGTTGAAATGAGCCCACGCCGTACGTTGCTCAGCGAAATTAATCAATCGCACCTCAGCGCGCAAACAACGGTTCGGCCGAACGCACCGATGCCGATGCAGGCACCGCAGCAAGCCGCCGGAGCCCGTCTGCCCGGCGCGCAATTAGCAGCGGCGCAAGCGCAATATCAGCCGGTGGCACAACCGCAATATCAGCCTGCGGCCCAACCGCCAGAGTACGCGCCAAACCCGCAGCAATATCAGGCGCCGCTACAACAGCAACAGCAAATGCAGGGCGCGGTTGAGGCGGCAGCGCTCAATGAAATTAAATCGACGATGATTCAATTTATTAGTGCGGCCTTAGGTGCAGACGGCAATCATGCAATCGGGCGAATCCAGTCCGCGCCCAACCTAGCTGAGCTGCAAACCATCGCGCGCAAACTCTACGACGTGCTGAAATCCTATGCGGGGGTGAAGAGCGCGGAAAGTTTTATGCAGCGCTTTGAAGTGCCGTTAAAATTGCGCTAGCGTAAGCACTCGGTTGATGCGCAGGGATACGATTTAAGTTGTCAAATGCACTGTGCTCGCCGAGGTTTCTAGGTTAACAACGGAGTGGGCCAAGTCAGAATTCATCATTGACTGGCGGTGCCGTCACGGGCGCCCTTGACTTAGATGTTTCTCCAGCCAGCTCCCCACTTCCGCATAGAAAAATTTGCTGTTTTCGCCCTTGAGGATCCAATGATTCTCATCGGGGAAAACGATCAGTTTTGAGGGCACCTGCATGCGCTGCAGTGCACTCCAGTATTCAATAGTGTTATTGAGTGGCACGCGATAATCCAACTCACCAACCGTGACCAAAACCGGCGTCCTAAACTTTCCGCCCAGACCAATCGGGTTTTGCTCGCGCCAGACTGTGCCTTGCTCCCAAACCGGCCCGCCGGCGTTGACTTCCCGCCCGTAAATCACATCACTACTGCCCCATTGCGCCTCTGCATTGACCAATCCTGCGTGGCTGATCAAGCAACGATAGCGCGCAGTATTGATACCTTGAATCCAGTTTGCCAAATGTCCGCCGTAGCTCGCGCCGCCCGCGCATTGGCGTTTACCGTCGATAAAATCAAAGCGACGCACCGCATCATCTGCCGCCAACTCCAAATCGGCAGTTGGGCCTTTGAAGGGGTCCTCTTGAATCTCCTGCGCGAACGCTTCACCGCTTCCGGTTGAACCGCGATAATTGGTCAGCAACACAACGTATTTGTCGCCCGCAATCAAATGGTAGTTCCAGCGCAGAAAAAACGCATCGCGCCACATGATGTGCGGCCCCCCGTGGATCAGCACCAACATCGGATATTTTTTGCTGGCATCAAATCGTGCGGGGCGAATCAACATGCTGTGGATCTTGCTGCCATCAGCGCGTTTACTGAGAAAATGCTCCGCTGGTGAAAGCTCAAATTGCTCAAGGCGATCTTTTCCAAAGCCGGTCAATGGCACGAATATTTGCTCAGATGAATTCGCATCAATGCGCACGATTTGCATCGGTGATTGTGCACTTTCATAAGTGCCGACCAAGCCTTTGTCATTGCCATTAAGTGCGCTCAGCACCCCGCGCGTGAGTCGACTGACGCGTTTCGCATTTGCCAGTTTAAAATCAGTTTGCCACAGTTGTTCCAAGCCATTTTCTTCGACACTAAAGCTCAGCATCGTAGCGCCAACGGCAAACGTGGAAACCGCCAAGCGATTCGGCAGTGACAACACGCGCATGTTTTGTAGCGGCAACTCAGTTGGTTGATCCGTCACACCATTGACATCAAAGCGCACGAGTTCGCTGGCGTTGTAAACCTTGTTGGTGCGGGGACTACGTAGTGCAAATAAGCTGCGTCCGTCCTTAGAAAAGACGGGCTTCGAGAAGCTGTTGTCGGCGTCGAGCGCCCCGCTTCCTGTCAAACGGTTTAGCTTTTGCGTGGCAGGATCATAGGAATACAAATCGGTATGGGTGAAACTGTACGCCGCGCGATCACGATTGCTGGAAATTGCTAGAACGATTTGCCCATTCGGCGACACCGCCGTTTCTAACTCTTCGCTTGATTCCGTGAACTGCCCGCCATAGCCTGGTTGCCTAATCAGCGGATTACCGGCAAGAATATCGCCTACTTTGCCGTCTTCAAGGTTAACTAGAAAGGGGCGAATTTGTTTGTCGTCCAACCATTTATCCCAGTAACGAATGGGAAAACCCTGATAGACGCGCGCCGTGGTTTTCACTTTACGCCGCTCCTCAAACAATGCCTTTTGCTCTGCCTCCGAACTTGCCCCGGCAAAAACATTGGCGACAAAGAGCAGCTGTTTGCCATCGGCTAAAAACTTCGGCGCGCGTGCCCCGTGCGTCAGGCCGGTTGCGCGCAAAGCCTCACCGCCGCGCAATGACATCGTATAGAGCTGTGGCACCGTATCGCCTTCGCGCTGAGTGCTGAAAGCGATCATTTGGCCGTCAGGCGCCCAGGTCACGCCGGTTTCGGCGGCGATACT
Source organism: Rhodanobacteraceae bacterium (assembly GCA_031410115.1). Taxonomy (GTDB): domain Bacteria; phylum Pseudomonadota; class Gammaproteobacteria; order Xanthomonadales; family SZUA-5; genus JANNYA01. The sequence continues at coordinate 3,012 of JANNYO010000425.1, forward strand.
CTGGGTCAATCGACGCGCCGGTTGCCTGCCATGCGTGTCGACCAACCACAAATCCTGCTTTTGCTGTTCCGGGGTATAGGATGGCTCAAGAACGGTAAAGACAACCTTTTGACCATCTGGACTCAACACCGGTGCGCTCACCCGAGGCATGAGCCAAAGATCCTCATGGGTGATAACTCGAGTATCTTGCGCAGCAAAGCCTGCGCTGGAAAAAACAAAGCAGATCAGCGAAAGAGATCGCAGAGCAGTAACAAATCGCACGGGAGAGCTCCAATAGAAATGACGCTGAATGCTAGCGAATCTAAAATCAAAAGGCTGCATTTTGTGATCTTGAAAAAATCTCGAGCTATCCCCGAAAGTTTTGTGCACGGGTTCTTTACGCCGCAATGTCCACGTATTCGACCCGGCTTGCGGGTGCAGGAATAGGCGTGCCGTCTTCCCGCATACCGTCGAGATGAAACTCGATAGCCTCACGAATTTGCTGCTCAATTTCGGCGATTGTTGCACCCGTAGCGATGCACGCGGGAATTGTATTCGCTGATGCCAATCGGGTTGAGGTCATAGTAACCAGCGCGCTCGCGCGCTTCACAGATGATGTCAGCTTTGTTTTCGACGCCAGCAAAAAACAAATTTTGATGCGCTCAAGCGCACGCATCGGCTATTTTGACTGGCAGGTCAATCGCCGCCGGTTAGAGCGAATTCGCGCTGCATTTTCGGCAAAACAGCCTGGTCAACAACCCGCTAAGATTTACTGGCAGCTTGTTACCAGCGCCAAAGCGCGCGCTGCGGTGAATGCGCCTGCATCAGGAAACTCGGTTTGTTTGGCTTTGGCAAATTCGATTTTCGCCTCGTAGTTATCACCGCTCAAATCGCGAATATTGGATAGCCCGGCAAATTGGCGCAGGCTGCGATCGGAGTCGGCATACGTCACATCCAACCCGGAAGTAACCCAGCCTAAAATGCCGCTGGGTGCCAGTTTGAACACCTGCACTGCTTCACCATTGATGTTGGATTTTTTTACCCATTTGACCTTAAAGCCCAAATAGTCCAACTGGCTAGGCACGACAAAATCCAGTGGGACGCTTTTTCCGGCGATCAGATTTGTCCAGTTAGCACGCACAAACTCATCAAACCCAGCGTCAGCAACCAGTGTGCGCGAAGCATCCAGCGTGTCAGATTTTTCCGCTTTTTTTGCCGTACTCTGATAAAAAACAGTCAAACCTTTGGGCCGCGTTGTCAGGCCTTCGCGATAGCCTAGGCGGGCATCGGTCAGCTCGAACTCCGGCATCATTGGTTTGCCGTTGGTGCGCATCATTTTGCGCCCAAAAGCTTTGCCGTTCGGGCAGCGATACAGCACCACACGATCGCTGAGAGCGGCGTCAACAAAGTGCAGATAGTGGCTTTCGGTGTAAATCATTTTGCCACTGTCCAACTCGAATGCGGTGCCTTCATAGCCGGAATAACGCTCCGCTGCATACGTTTTAGACACGACAGGCTGGGCGAACGCAAATAAGGTAAGAGCGAATATAGACCTAGCTTTCATTTTGGACCGCCAGTAGTGGGTTAAATTTTATAAGTCCGCGAGCATACCCAAGCCTAAGATTAGACGCATCTGCTGAAAGCCGGGCCAAATACGCCGCTGCACTTTTTGATGTACTTGCCTACGGCACCAACTTACGGCAACGTCCAGGAACTCAAATTAGCGAAGCATACGTCGTGAAAATCGCCTCCTGGAACGTCAATTCCCTCAATATGCGAATTACGCACCTCGCTGATTGGCTGCAAACGGCTGCGCCCGATGTCGTATGTCTGCAAGAAACCAAAATGGAAGACCACAAATTTCCGGTGCAAGCGCTTGAGGATTTAGGCTATGAGGCCGCCTTTACGGGGCAAAAAAGCTACAACGGCGTAGCGATCTTGTCCAAGCGCGGGCTAGCGCACGTTGATACCCATTTTGGCGATGTGCTCAATGCTGCCGATCAGCGTCGCGTGATCGCCGCCACCAT
>JANNYO010000426.1:0-3061 GCA_031410115.1 Rhodanobacteraceae bacterium
GTGCGGTTTGTGCTGTCAGGTTTTGTCTGCCGCGTGCAGCGATCAAGCGCGCGCTTTCTTCGCCGTCACCGCGCGCCAAAGCGTGAGTATGCCCATTGTTATGAACCAAACTAACACCCAGCGCGGCATGGACTGGCCTAAAAACGTCCAGTCGATCTTGCCGCAGTCTTGATCGCGAATAAAAAATGCTTGAAAGACTTTCAGCCAATCATAGTTTTTCAACACATATTCAAACGAGGGCGAACAGCCCTCAAGCTGCTCAAACGGCAGGCCCTGCAGATACACGTGGCGCGCCGCGACGTAGGCACCAGCCGTCGCCCAAAAAGTACAGATCAAACCGTAAACCAGCCAGCCAGCGCCTTTGGGATTGTGCAGTGCTGCCAAGCCGGCGGTAATTCCCAACGCCACCATAAACACCCTTTGCACCATACACAGCATGCACGGCTCAAACTTCAGCACATATTGCGCATACAGCGCATACGCCATCAACCCGGCGCAAGACAGAAATATCAGGAAAAACAGCGCCCTAGGCGCGAGTAGCTTATTGATCATGGAGGTAAAACCAACGGGGTTGAGATGGATGATAGCCGCTGCGAAGGCGGCTGAGGCGTTAACGATTTAACCGGAGTCGGCTTCCATCAGAAAGTTTCGCCGCATGCGCTCAAATCGAACGCTACTATCGCGCATCCACAGACAAACCAGGATTCGCCATGCCCACGCAGCAACAAATTCGGCCGGCCAAGCGCCACGGCATGCAGCCAATACGCGTGATCGCGTCGCCGCTTTCGGTGCGGCAATGATTTACGCGCAAGTGCATTTGACCCTGCCCAGCTGGGTGCAAGAGCTTGATATTCAGCGCAATTTTTCCACCGCCGAAGCAAAAGTCGCGTTTGCCATTGAGCTTGCCCAGGCCAACGTTGCCGCACGCAGCGGTGGGCCGTTTGGCGCGGCAATTTTCGATGAAAATCACCGGCTGATTAGCATTGGCGTCAATCGCGTGGTGCCCGCCAACACCTCGGTGGCGCATGCCGAAATGATGGCGTTTATGACCGCACAACACCGCTGCAATCGCTTTCGCTTAAACGCCGAGGGCGGCAAATTTACGCTCGCCACCTCAGCCCAGCCCTGCTGCATGTGTTACGGCGCCACCGTTTGGGCCGGCGTCGATGAAGTGCTGATCGGCGCACGCGCAAGTGATGTTGAAGAACTCAGTGAATTCGACGAAGGCCCGCTACCGAATGACTGGGCCGGCGAACTCAACAAACGCGGCATCACCGTACAAACCGATCTGCTGCGCGAACAGGCACGCGAGGTGTTTCATCAGTATCGCGCCGCCCAGGGAACCAGCTATTAGGGCCGCGCGTGCAAGCGCAGGGGAAAACAGTGTGGACTGCGCCGCCTTCGGGCTTGCAACTTTGTTAGCAATCGAACTATTCGAGCGCAAAAACGTTGCGTCGTTGGGTTGGAAATTGTTTTGGCTTTGAAATTTGCCGGGTCCATATATGTCCGTTGTGCTGCGCCGTTGTGCTGCGCCGTTGTGCTGGGCTGGACTGGTGCACGCAGTGGCGCAGTGACTAACTGCACGGTGACGACCGATCAACTACTGTCCGTTGTTGCGCGCATCTCGGATGGCGTAATACTGACGTCAGGATTTGAAAATCTCTGGGAAGTTCAAGGCCCGAACGCGCCTGCTCGCTGCACGCAGCAACAAACGTGAATACAAGCGATGGAAGCCTAGCAGGGCATGGAAAACCCATCCCATGTCGGATTTCCGCGCGCCATTGACCGCGCGTGGGAGCACCGCTGAGCCAAAATACAGCCGGGTAGCGACGCCCAGCGCATCGGTTGGTTCGGCCATTAGCCACGATCTAGTGCGCCCGGTGTAATCCGCAAGCAGCAGCTCGTCAGCCGTCTGCGCCTCGACCTGCCAAGCCGAAAACGTCGATGCTTGGCCCGCAGCAAGCCGTTTGACGTCCGCATCGCTGCCGGGCTTTGAAGCGAGATATTTCAGCAGCGCGCGCTCCACCTTGAATAAGGCTGATGTGTAGAACGCGGCGACATAGGCCGCTTGCGTCACCTTGCCCGTTATTTCGATGCAATAGCAATCCGCGAAGCCCACGCCATCTTTGTATTTGCGTAGGAGCGAGTGTGTTGGGACTTCGCAAGACTGGACTAGGGGCATGGTGCGCGCTTTGAATTTAGACATTTGCGGTGAGCCGCCAGCGGATTGTATGCCTCAGACTCAGACGCAGTCGCGGAAAGCTTTGGCGTAGCCGAGACAAATTCGGGCGTGCGAAAACAATCGTGTCGCCGGGATGGCGCGCCAACAATCATTCATTGCCGCACTGTTTGAGCATCAAGACCAGCGCTGGCGGGCGAAAAATTCGCTTTGAATGAGCCCATTTTTGTCTCAACCGGGCGTTCGAATGAAACAACTGCGTAAACCGACCCAATCCGTTCCAGCAAAATTCTTGAGCCTGAATTCAGCTTGAGTTGCTGATCAAGAGTCTCGCCGAGCAGGCGACACGAGCGTCGTCAAACTTGATCGCGCCGCGCTCCACTAAATGATCCGACAACGCCACCCCAAGGCGGCCGGCGATGTGGTCATAACAGCTTCGGGCGAGCCGCAGGTCGGCGTCTTTTGGGCCAGTGACCACCACGCGTTGCGTTGGCCGAGCCTGCGCAGCTAATTGCATAATGCCCTCAATCACGTCCGCCGTTTGGCTGGAGGCCAATCGATGGTAGCGATGTCGACCCGTTTGGTTCACCACAATGAGTCTCGCCGGAAGGCGACACGGCAAATGAGTCCGCCAGCAAGCAGCAGCGCTAGATGTTTGCTAGCCGTTTGCGGCGTCACGTTCGCCGCCAGCGCCAACTCATTAGCGGTCAGCGCTCTAGCATCCATCAGCGCTATCTGCGCCCAATCCGATGTCCAATCAACACAAGCATCGTCACACTGCGCCGATGACTCTGGTTTAGTACGCCCAAACGGTTCGCGCGTTCCATGCGCGTCTGCTCAATCGCCTTTACCCCCTTTTTCGAACGCTCATCAAGGACTGCG
>JANNYO010000427.1:0-2414 GCA_031410115.1 Rhodanobacteraceae bacterium
CGGCTGTTTAGCCACGTTTATGACCGCAACGATTGCCGGGGTGTTGCTGCATTTGAGCAATGGCTAGGCCAAACGCAGGGCATTTAACCGCACAGCGATTCGCCACCTTATGCCTCGTCGCCAGCCTGTGGTGGTAAGCCACCTGAGCGCAACATGAGCCGATCAAACGCTGCCAAATCGGCACGATTACGACGCTCTGCACTCATCGCTGCCAATTTTTCTGCAACTGCCTTTCCTCAAGGCGAACGGTGCTTTTCACCGTTTTGGTATTTAGCGAAAATCACCGCCACAAGGCGCTACGCCATCGTTCCTAGCATTTAAAGGGCAGTTGCCTGAGTACAGCGGCAAATTTGAACCCCATACACCCAAGCTTCGCTAGCATGCGCACACTTTTGAATTGAGTAGGTGCGCCCATGACCGCGAATGATATCCACCAAATGATCGCTGCCGGATTGCCGGGTGCGCAAATTCACGTTGAGGGCGCGGACGGCGTGCACTTTGAGGCGAGGGTGGTTTCCGAGCTGTTTGTTGGCAAGTTGCCGCTGGCTCGGCACCGCATGGTTTACGCCTGTTTGGGCGACAAAATGGGCGGCGCGATTCATGCGCTGGCATTGAAAACACTCACGCCATCGGAGGCTTAAGCCATGCCCTTTAAAATGAGCGTCACCGGCGGTGTGCCGTTAAATGGCTCGGTGAAAATTTCGGGTGCGAAAAATGCGGTGCTGCCGATTTTGTGTGCCGCACTGTTGCCGGACGAACCGGTGACCATTCGCAATGTGCCGCATTTGCATGATGTCACCACCACCATCGCGCTTTTGGGGCAGATGGGCATGCAATTTACGGTTAACGACGACGCCTCAGTAATCGCCGACCCGAGAGGCGTGCACAGCACCGTGGCACCGTATGAGCTGGTGAAAACCATGCGCGCGTCGATCTTGGTTTTGGGGCCGCTGTTGGCAAAACATGGGCACGCGGAAGTTTCCCTGCCCGGCGGCTGCGCGATCGGCGCGCGCCCGGTGAATTTGCATATCAAGGCGATGCAGGCGCTGGGCGCTGAAGTACATGTGGAAAACGGCTTCATTCGCGCGACCGCGAAAAAGCTGGTTGGCGCGCATATTTTGATGGATGTCGTCACCGTAACCGGCACCGAAAACGCGATGATGGCGGCGGTTTTAGCCACGGGCACCACGGTGATTGAAAATGCCGCGCAAGAGCCAGAAATTGTCGATTTGGCGGATTTTTTAAACGCCATGGGCGCGAAAGTTCAGGGCGCGGGCAGCAACACGATCACAATTGTTGGCGTCACGCGCATGCACGCGGCAGATTTTTCCGTGGTCGCGGACCGCATTGAAACCGGCACGTTTTTGGTCGCTGCGGCCATGACCGGCGGCAAAGTGCGAACCACCCACGCGCGCCCCGGAACGCTGGATGCGGTGCTGGCCAAATTGACCGAAGCCGGCGCGCACATCAGCACCGGCAGCGATTGGATTGAGCTGGACATGGGCGGGCGCCGACCGAAAGCGGTCGATATCACCACCGCGCCGTATCCGGCCTTTCCAACCGATATGCAGGCGCAGTTTTGTGCGCTCAATTGCGTCGCAGACGGCGTGGGTACGATCACCGAAACGGTGTTTGAGAATCGCATGATGCACATACCCGAGCTGATGCGATTGGGTGCAGACATTCGCCTGCACGGGCATTCGGCGACCATCCACGGCGTTAAAACCTTGTCTGGCGCGCCAATGATGGCAACCGATTTACGCGCGTCGGCATCCTTGGTGTTGGCGGCACTCGCGGCCCAGGGCGAAAGTGTGATTGATCGGATCTACCATATCGATCGTGGCTATGAGCATATCGAAGCCAAATTTGGTGGCCTAGGCGCACAGATTCGACGGCTGTAATTTGACCCGAATTGCCGATCAGCGGCTATTTCGCCAGCAGGTAATGCTTCGCCCGCACGCGCACTGTTGGCGGCACAGCGTTGTCTTCAAACGCCTGATAGATCGGCTGGAGTTCGCGCCAAAAATGGCTTGACGGCGCGCTTGCCTGCGCGTCTAGTGCCTGCGGTGTCAAACGAAAGGGAAAGGCGTGCACTGGGATCGCTTGTTGTCCGACGGCAAAGGCGCGCGCCATCAGGGTGTAGATTTCTTCGATTTTTTCATCCGTCATCGCGTAGCAGCCAATCGATACGCAGTTGCCGTGCACCATCAGCGCGGACCCGGTGTAGCCATGCGCTTGATCAAAGGCGTTTGGGTAGCCCAGATTAAAACTCAAGTGAAAACGGCTGGCGGGATTCATCTGTTTCGCAGTCACGTTGTAAATGCCTTCGGGCGCTTGACCATCGCCTTCGACTGTTTTGGGCCCCAACGCACCGGAGAACGCGCAGATCGGATAGCTGCGAAACAGGGTGTAGC
>JANNYO010000428.1:0-1505 GCA_031410115.1 Rhodanobacteraceae bacterium
ACCCGGTAAGAAACCTAACTTTTCACCCGCCTCCACTGCCGGACGCACCAGCAAAAGGCGCTGCACGCGATTAGTTTCTAGCGCCTCAACCGCCATCGCAACCGCTAGATAGGTTTTGCCGGTGCCGGCCGGACCGACGCCAAAATTAATGTCATTCGTGGCGATTTGATGCAGGTATTTGCGCTGATTGTCACCGCGCCCCCGGATCGTGCCTTTGCGGGTTTTGACTTGAACATCGTGGATGCCATCCGCATCGCTGGCCGCACGCGCCGCGCGTTCCCCCGTTACACCTTTAAAAATCAGAAACAAATCTTCGTCGGCCAAAATACGCTCGTCGGTCAGGTCATACAGCTCGCGCAGCACACCTTCGGTTTTGCGGCACAGTGCCTCTTCGCCGACCAGCTCATAAATATTGCCGCGATTACGAATCACGGCGCCCAACTTCAGCTCGACACTGCGCAAATGCGCATCAAACGGGCCGTTGAGATTCGCCAATCGCTCGTTATCAAAGGGCTCAAAGCTAAAGCTGCGCACGCTACGCGCCGACGCAGGTTTACGATTTGCAGGCTTTTTCGTGTCGCTACCGGCGGTAGCTTGGGCGGCGGTCAGTTTTGCTTTTCTTTTCGCACCTGATGCGCTCGAGTCAAGCTTTGTCGAACCAGATGTTTCAGCGCGGGTAAGGTATTTCGCTTTTGCCATAATTATTTTACAAGTTAGAACCGGTGCTCAGTATACGTTGCCGACGTGTCCTAGCCGTGCACATAACGACGAATCGAGCCATTTCGTATCACCACAGATTTTAACAAAACTCTGATTGCACCGGTCGATTTGAGCGAGTAGCGTTCCATATCTTGGGGCTATCTAGAGGTTGATCGTTATGAAACTCATCACTTATTCTGGGATCGGGCGATCTGCGCGGCTAGCGCGTTCGTTTGCGCTGGGTTTTTTGCTGTTTTTAGGGCTGGGAGCGAGTTTTGCGGAGGCACAAACCGGTAGTGACACGACGCTCAAGCTGCCGATGAAGTACTACGGCGTATCCGCGCCCCTGCGCGACCTTGTGGCGCGCCAAACGGCCATTTCACCAGAAAACGGCCCAATTTTTGAGGACGAGGTAGAGCCGTTGTATGAGGAGCCGGGTCAAACAAGCAGCACAGTAGGCCCAGTGTCCAACGTGCAAACATCGACCCCAAGTCCTTTCTCGGCCGTCGCAGGAACATCGTTCGAGGGCCCAGGAACTGGCTTAGCCGGATTCTCCCTTACGGGTGCGCCGCCGGATATCACGATGGCAGTGGGGCCAAATCACATCGTGGCTTGGGTTAACTCGCAATATGCAGTATTTAACAAATCCGGTACCGTTTTATTGGGGCCAATTAACGGCAATACCCTGTTCGCTGGTGTCGGCGGGGTTTGTGAAACAACGAACCGAGGCGATCCGATTTTGCAATACGACCGGCTTGCAGGCCGTTGGATTTTAAGTCAGTTCGCTTTTACTGCGTCAAGTGCAG
>JANNYO010000429.1:0-4273 GCA_031410115.1 Rhodanobacteraceae bacterium
CCGTTTGAGTTGCCCGGCCTTTGGCTGAATGCAGAAGAGCTTTACGCCCTGGTGCTGACCCGCCAGATTGTTGAAGGCAGTAAAAAAGATTTGCCGCAGCAAGCTAGCGCCGCCCTGGGCGGGCTATACCCCGATGAAAGCGATGCGCTAGACGAATCATTACTTGGTGCCAGCTTAGCGGCTGCGCAAGACCGCATCGAAAAATTGCTTGGCGAAAAGGCGGTCAATCTCAAGCGTTTGCGGGTATTGCGCCATAATCATCGGCGTGTCGACGAACGTGTCTTTCGCGCCATAGCGGCGGCAACCCTGGAACGCCGCCCGCTGCGCTTTGGCTATCGCGCACGTTCAACGGACGAGCCGACGACGCGCACGGTGCATCCACAGCGGCTGGTGCACTATCGTGACAATTGGTATCTGGATGCGTTCGATGACACGCGCGAAGCGCTGCGAAGTTTCGCGTTGGACCGAGTCAGCGACGTCAAACTATTAGAGGGTGCGGCAAAAGAGTTGGAGAACAGCGAACTAGACGCGGCATTGACCACCGGTTACGGCATTTTTTCCGGTGCCGCTCGCAATACCGCGACGATCCTATTTAGCGCGCACGCCGCACGCTGGGCCGCAGAAGAGCGCTGGCATACCCAGCAAATAGGCAAGTTTTTAAGTGATGGCCGGTTTGAGCTCAAAGTCCCGTATTCGAACGGGCGCGAACTGTTGATGGATGTTTTGCGCTACGGCCCAGATGCGGAAATTACGGCACCGATCGCACTGCGCGAACAGATGCGATCCTTACTGACGTTGACCAGTGAAAGCTATGGCTTGGGCGCTTGAAGTCTCGCGCCAAAGACACCGCGGACACGACTCGCCGAAAGGCGACACGGCAAAAAAGTCAGGTGTAAAGCGCGAATTAATTAGATCAAGGATTTAACCCTGCATGAAAATCGTCCTCGCCCAATGCAACTTTACCGTCGGTGATTTCGCCGGTAACTGCGAAAAAATTTCTGACATTTATCAAACACATTCTGATAGCGCCGATGCGGTGGTGTTTAGCGAGCTGGCCATTAGCGGCTACTACCCGAGCGATTTGTTGACGCAAGTGGCGTTTTTACAGGCGCAGGATCAAGCGCTCGCGGCACTCACCGAGCAAACCGCTGGCAAACGCGCCGCACTGATTACCGGGTTTATAGATCGCAATTTGGGCGCCGGTAAGCCACTACATAATGCCCTGGGGGTTTTGCACAATGGCGCGCTGGTGTATCGCTATCACAAGCGGTTGCTGCCGACCTACAATATTTTTGACGAGGCGCGCCATTTTGAACCCGGCACCTTGCCCGGCGTTTTTAGCATCGGCGGCAATCGTATCGGCTTGGCGATTTGTGAGGATCTGTGGAACGATGAAGCCGATCTGGACTACGACAACGTGCCGATCAAAGCGCTCAGTGATGCCGGCGTGGCAATGGTGCTTGCGATCAATGCCAGCCCGAGCAATTTGGGCAAATATCAAGAACGCTTAACGCGTTTTCAAAGCAGCGCCGCGCGCCACCAAATCGGCATTTTGTCGCTTAATCAAGTTGGCGGCAATGACGAAATCGTTTTTGACGGCAGCTCGTTTTACATTGATCGCGAAGGCAAAGTGCAGGTTGAACTTGCCGCGTTCGCCGAAGATGTCCGCAGCTTTGAGTTTGATCGCGACAGCAATTTGATCCATGCCGCTACCTTTGTTACCGGCACGGCAGATACCTCCGCACCGCGCAACAGTGCGGCATTTTTCAATGCGCAAATCACGCTCGGCCTGCGCGATTACGCGCGTAAATGCGGCTTCAAACAGGTCATTGTCGGCTCCTCTGGCGGTATTGATAGCGCACTAACGATCGCACTCGCGGCGGCGGCGCTAGGGCCAGAAAACGTCCTTGCGCTGACCATGCCATCGCGCTATTCGTCTGATGGCTCGGTCGATGATTCTGTCAGCCTTTGCCGGGCTTTGGGTGTGGCACTGCGCACTGCGCCAATTGAAGCGCAGTTTGCGCTGGCAGTGGCGGATTTTGAGCGCGCGCACGGTGTCGTGCCCAGTTCATTGACGCAGCAAAATATCCAGGCGCGTTTGCGCGGGCGGATGCTGATGGAAGTAACCAATCACAGCGGCCATTTGCTGCTTTCGACCGGCAATAAATCTGAGATGAGCGTCGGCTACGCCACGCTCTATGGCGACATGAATGGCGGTTTGAATTTGATTGGTGACCTCTACAAAATGGACGTCTACGCGCTGTCGCGCTGGATAAACGTTTGTGCCGGGCGTGAACTGATCCCGCAAGTCATCATTGATAAAGAACCCTCGGCCGAATTGGCACCTGGGCAAAAAGACTCAGATGCGCTGCCGATTTATCCGATCTTAGATGCGATTTTGCGGCTTGCGATTGAAGGCCAAAGTTTAAGCGCCGCAGAAATTGCGACATTGCAGGAAAGCCTCGCGCACACGCCGCTCAGTGATGTCGATCGCATACTCAAACTAATCGCCCGCGCCGAGTTCAAACGCCGCCAAGCGCCACCGATTATTCGCTGCCAGCGGCGCGCGTTTGGGATCGGCTGGCGTATGCCCATCGCACAGGCGTTTGTCGCAAGCGCAAGCGTACTATTGGGGCGTAAGGTTTGACTGGCATTAGCGCGCATCACGGCACCGAAATCATCGGCAAGTTCGGTGCTGAAGTCGGCCCTATTTCAACACCGAAAAATCCCCATACGGCGTATTTTTGGCGCAAATTGCAATTGAGAATCCGCCCGCGCCGACGTTGACGATGCCGGTTGTGCTCATCATTGAACGCAGTAAGCGCACATTGTTTTTGCGACACATTTGATCTAGCTGGTTGACGCACGCAATGGATAAAAGATCGCGCAGGTTACCGCCATATGCGACGGTGACCAGTGGATAAATCAGCGCACCACGTTCAATTAAATCCATCACAGAACGCACGACTTCATTGATGGCATGCTCCCACCCGCGCACGCGGCCGACGGCATTGGTCAAACCATTGCGGCAGGCAATGACGGGTTTAATGTCTAACGCAGTGCCCAGTGCATAGCCGAAGAAACCAACGCTTTTTTCGCCCTTGCGCATCGCGCGCTCGCGAATGGTTTTGAGCGTGCCGGGAACCAAATACGCGCTCATGTTTGTGCCAACATTTTCAATGGCGGCCTTGGTTTGCTCAAGCGTCCATTGATTAGCGCGCATCTCGATCGCCGCGTAGGCACCAATCCAGGCGTAGCCAGCAAAAAGCTGGTGCGAGTCCTGCGTTTGAAACTCAAATTTCGGCAAACTGCGTACCTTGCGTTCGGTTTTGAGCGATATCGGTAGCGTGTCGCAGGCTTGTTTGGCCTGCGCCATTGCCGGAGATCGCGTGGTCATAATCGCGACATAGAGCAACTCATCGTGGCGCGTGGCAAATTCCATCAGTTTGGCGCGCGCACGTGATGTCTCCATTGGCCGGGTGGAAGCCTCCAGTAGGTCATCGGTGCCGCGTTCAAAGTGTTCTTGCAAATCACGTTCGTCACGCGCATCTAACCGCACGGCGTTCGGATGCACGATTTCAATCGGCCACAGCTCCATGCCGAGCTCGCGCCGAGCCGCATCGGATAAATCACACCCTGAATCAACGACGATGGCTCTGCGCATGACGATAGTTCGTTGGAAAAGTCAGGACGCAGCCTACGCTGCTTACGCCGTGATGGTGAAGGCTTGATGAAAAATTCCTTGACTAAATCGCAATGCATTGTGATTCGTCGATACTGCATGCTAACGGCGCAGCGAAGTCCCTGCAGACCATGTAAATCATGCATCTGAAAGCGCCAGTTCGGGCAGGGCATTAGCTAAATCGATAGCTTTTGGGTAATAGCAATCGCTACCGCCGTTTGCGTGGCGACCATACTTATCAAACGAAACATAGCCGCCGCAGGCCAAAATTCGCACCGCGTCCGCAGCTAACGTGGTCGATTTTGGGAAGGCCGTTTCAAATGTCAGGCTTTGCTCAGCGAGAAAGCGGTTTTAGCGGCGATGGCGTATGTCGATCTGAATCCGGTGCGCGCCAAAATTGCGCGCAATATCAGCACGTCGCGCTACACCAGCGTTAAGGCGCGCAATCAACAGCTGCGTAAAAACCCTGAGCGCGCAAATCAGCCGCTGATTCCATTTATTGGCGTGCGATCTTTTAATTTACCCACCATTTCAGAGGCAGATTATATTGAGCTAGTCGATTTCACCGGGCGTGATTGGCACGCGGGCAAG
>JANNYO010000430.1:0-3941 GCA_031410115.1 Rhodanobacteraceae bacterium
CACCGTTCGCCACAAAACGTCGAACCTTCTGCCCTTCGCCAACGGGTGCGCCCAAGACGTCCGCACACCACTGAGCCAGCCCTGCAATTGCGATCGTTTAGACATGGCGGACACTCAAAAAGCGGGGGGAACGGCAGATAACCAAAATTTGACGCGAATATAACCCAGTCCCCTCCGCGAGCGCGGCAGCACACGATATTCGGCGGTTCTCGTAGGAGCCGCAACCTGGATCGTCGAACTGCATTCCGCTCAGTCGTTTGCGGTGGCGAGGATGCCAAGTACGACGCCGCGCACCGACAATGTTATAAAAAATATACTATAAGATAATAAAAACTAGTATTTAGATAGGATTTTTTTCGCTATGACAAGCCCAACAATTTAAACTAAAATCAGTTAAATCAATAACTTGCATCCTGTTTGCCAACCTTGGCACGACTCTAGCAATACGGATCTCAATCGCATCACTTCGGATGTGTGTTGAGGAGTAAGCATCATGGCAAACCGCGCACTGTTTCAAACCCAGCCCAGCATGCAGCGCTTGGCGGCCAACACGATCAATCAAGCGGGTGCCCGCGCTTACGCATTTGCGCCGAAGCATGCTTTGGCACAGTTGGCGATTACCGGCTGCATGAATCAAACCTTTTATGCCAGCGCTGAGGCGCAGCTCTCAGAAGTGATCGCGCGCTGCTTGGAAGTGCCGAGCGCATATGTGGCGCAAACGGCAATCTATGCGCGGCAAAGCGGCAATATGAAAGATATGCCGGCGCTGTTGATGGCCTACTTGGCAGCTTTTGACGGTGCTTTGTGTGAACAAATTTTTCCGCGAGTGATCGATAACGGCAAGATGTTGCGCAACTTCGTGCAGATTTTACGATCCGGTGCGGTGGCGCGTAAAAGCCTGGGAACACGGCCCAAACGTTTGGTGCAGCGCTGGTTGGAAAATGCCTCAGATGCGCAATTAATTTCGGCAATGGTGGGCAATGCGCCCTCGTTGGCGGATGTCATCAAAATGGTGCACCCGAAAGCAAACACAGCAGAGCGCACCGCTTTTTTTGGCTATTTGATTGCTAAGGATGTTAACAAAGCGCTGTTGCCAGCCGAGATTCAAGCTTTGGAATTATTCAAAGCAGATGCGTCAAAGCCGGTGCCGAATGTATCGTTTCAGTTGCTGAGCAGTTATGAGCTGTCCACCGCGCACTGGTGTCAAATCGCAAAAAACGCCAGCTGGCAAACCACGCGGATGAACTTGAACACCTTTGTGCGTCATGGCGTTTTTGCCGATCCTGAGAGCGTGAAATTAATTGCGGCGCGATTAGCCGACGCCAGTCTGATCGCCAAAGCGCGGGCGTTTCCCTACCAGCTGTTAGCGGCGCATAAGAATGCCGTGAACATTCCCATCCAGGTGCGTAATGCCTTGGCGGCGGCGGTGGAAACCTCGGTGAAAAACGTGGCAAAAATTGCCGGGTCAGTGGCGATTGCGGTGGACGTGTCGGGCTCAATGTCATCACCGGTTTCCGGCCAGCGTGCCGGTGGCACGTCCAGCATGCGTTGCGTTGATGTCGCCGGCATGATGGCGGCGGTGATTGTTGCACGCAATCCAGGTGCGATGGTTTTGCCTTTTAACGACGCGGTACAAAGCTTTGATTGGCGTGCGAAAGGCGTGATGGCGCAGGCCAGCGCACTGGCGGCATTATTGGGCGGTGGCACGAATGTATCCGCACCGTTGTTGGCTTTAAAACAGCGCGGTGTGGCACCGGACGTGGTGATTATTTTGAGCGATAACCAATCGTGGATGGACGCGCAAAACCACAGCACGACTGCGGCGATGCAGGCTTGGGCGAATTTGAAAGCACGTAATCCAAAGGCAAAGCTGGTGTGTGTGGATTTGCAGCCCTACACCAACAGCCAAGCGTTAGAAGGTGGTGATGTGTTGAATATTGGCGGCTTTAGCGATGCCGTGTTCGGCTTGATCGCTGATTTTGTTAACGGTGAATTGGGCGCAGCCGGATTGGTGGCAAAGATTGAACGGATCAATTTAAGCGCTTGAGTTTTGGCTTTTATCGAAACGAATGCAGCAGGGACTACATCGACTACTCATCGGGAGGTCGCAGGTTCGAATCCTGCCAGCGCCGCACACTATGGCGCTGTAGCTCAGGGGTTAGAGCACCAAAAATACGTCTCTGTAATTTTGTCGTTTGGGTAAATTTTTAAGTTCGTTAGTTTTGCAAAAGCGAATGCATGAAGGACTACATGATGTCTTGTGGCGCAGGTTCGAGTCCTGCCGGTGCGTTATTTTTGTGTACCGTAGCTCAGTCGGATAGAGCATAGATAAAGTCTTTCAAACCCCTTTGTCGCTGGCGCAATTTGCAGTTTTTTAAGCTTCATTTTTAGCACGGAGAAAGCGTTCGTGCTGAGCCTGTCGAAGCATGTGACGATAAGCTTCGTGATGCGAACGACAACCCTTCGACAGGCTCAGGGCGAACGGCAAAAGCACCAGCAACTCGTCAGAATCGCAAATATCGCAGTTATATATTAATTAGGAACCACACAATGAAGTACGCAGAAAAAAATTACAGTGAAATCCACGCTGAAGGCGCGGTGCCCATCAAGCTATGGACTAAGGGCGTTCCGGTGGACGAAAAGGCGCGCGATCAGTTGCAAAAGATTGCGCATCTGCCGATAGTCTATCCGCACGTCGCGGTGATGCCGGATGTACACGTCGGCATTGGTGCCACGATTGGGTCAGTCGTACCCACGCGGCACGCCATTATTCCAGCCGCAGTGGGTGTGGATTTGGGCTGCGGCATGATGGCGGCGAAGCTCAATATCAATGCCAACCATTTGCCTGATGGCATGGCGAAAATACGCAGCGCATTTGAAGCGGCGGTGCCACACGGCCGCACTACCGGCAAGCATGATCGCGGCTCTTGGCATGATGTGCCAGAAGCGTCTGAGTTGGCGTGGGCTGAGTTGAAGGATGAGTTCGAGCAAATCAGCGATAAGCACCGCGTGCTGCGCCGAGCGAATCATCGCGTGCACCTGGGCACTTTGGGTACCGGCAATCACTTTGTTGAGCTGTGCTTAGACGAAAATCAAGACGTTTGGGTGATGCTGCACTCCGGCTCGCGCGGAGTGGGCAACGCTATTGGCAGCTATTTTATTGAGCTGGCAAAAAACGATATGCAAGCGCATATCGCGAATTTGCCGCACCGTGATTTGGCGTATTTCCAAGAGGGCAGCCCGCACTTTGATGACTACGTGCAAGCCGTCGATTGGGCGCAGCGCTTTGCTGCCCGCAACCGTCAGCTGATGATGGCCAATACCCTGACCGCACTGCGCCGACATGTCGGCAAGCGTTTTCAAATCGTCGACGAAGCGGTTAATTGCCACCACAACTATGTGCAGCGCGAGCAGCATTTTGGCGAATCATTGTTCATTACCCGCAAGGGTGCTGTGAGCGCGCAAAAGGGCCAAATGGGCATTATTCCGGGCTCAATGGGGGCGAAAAGCTTCATTGTGCGTGGTTTAGGTCATGCGGAAAGCTTCTGTTCGTGCTCACACGGGGCAGGGCGGGTGATGAGCCGCACCGAGGCGAAAAAGCGCATCACTTTGAAAGATCACCGCGAGGCAACGGCGGGTGTTGAATGCCGTAAAGATAGTGAGGTTATTGACGAAAGCCCGGCCGCCTACAAACCCATCGAAGATGTGATGGCAGCGCAAAGCGATCTGGTTGAAATTATGTTTACGCTTAAGCAGATTGTTTGTGTGAAGGGGTGAAGGGCGTTAAATGACCACAAATATCGAGGTTCATGGATACCCGATACGAGAAGCCGATATTTGGCGTTTTAGAAGTGGGGGCAATCTTTAGCCGGACTAGATTTTATGGACGTTGGAAAAAAAAACGGTGGCTAGTGATGTACTGAGGTTTTGCTTTTTTCTAT
>JANNYO010000431.1:0-1242 GCA_031410115.1 Rhodanobacteraceae bacterium
CCTTCCGATAAGCCCAAACGTTGCAAATAGCGCTCAATCTGCTCCAATCCGTCGCTCAGCGGATCAGCCTGTTTGTCGTTCCAGACTTTGACTTCGATCGCCATGTGTTGCTCACCGTAAATCAGCAACAAGTCAAGGCGCCCCGAGCCCGCTGCGTACTCGCGCTCAATGCGTCCGCCGCCGTTGATGACACGCTGCAAATACGCCATCAATACCAAATGCGGCGCGGCTTCGTGATAGGGCGCCGATTGCATCATTACCTCGCCGTCTTTCAGCCAGAACGCTTGAAAGTTCAGCAAAAATTGGCGTGGGTTTAGGCGGCCATCGGCGTCTTGCCAGCTGGCTAAAATACGCTCCTCGTGCAGGTTGTACTGCATCACATTGCTCAACACGCGTGGCAACACTTCGGCATAAATTTGATTCGCCGGTGCCAGCGCTTTGCTAGGCAGTCGCCGCTGAACCAAGCCCAAGTCAATGACATATTGCACGTCTGACTCGTCGCCCTGGATCGGCGCGCCCATCAACATCGGCTCAATCACCCGGCGCACGCGCGGTTCTTTGAGCTTGTCGGTCAGCTGATCTAAATGCGTGTCATTACGCAAAATCAGCGCCTCCCGCGCCGCGCGCAGGCGCTCCAAATCAATCGCAATCGTCCGGTCTAAATTTTCCGTGGTTTTCCACACCGCTTGCTCGGCTAGCGCATTCACTAGCCACGGCTGGCCCATGGTGGACTGCCATGCCAGTTCAATCGCTTCGTCAGTAAAACGTTGCCCGGTGGCATCGGTGTGCTGCTGATACAGCGCCACCATCTGCGCCCGCGAAAAATCCCCCAGCCGCAAACTTTCAGCCTTGATATTAAACGCACTGCCGCCGGTAATCACCTCGCCGTCGGGCATGCTCATGCGGTAATCCCGCACATCGCGCACGCCGCATAAAATCATCGCCTGCGGGAAATAGGTCGGCCGATCCGTATAACCTGCGCGAATTTGGCGCAGTAAGGAAATTAACGTGTCGCCAACGAGGGAATCGACTTCGTCGAGGAACACAATCAGAGGCTTTTCGGAGCGTTCGCAGGCCATGCGAAGCAACACGCGCAAACTACTGCCATCCGCCGTATCTGCGGCTTTGCGCACGTCGGCCTGCGTTGAAGGCCCGAGCACTCGCTCCATTTGTTCATTCACATCGGTCGTGATTACCGCCATCGCCGCAGCAACATTGCCACGCAAAGCCTGCGCCGCTTCA
>JANNYO010000432.1:0-2168 GCA_031410115.1 Rhodanobacteraceae bacterium
GTTTGCCGTGTCGCCTTCCGACGAGACTTGATTCTTGACACTTCGCCGCCACTACCAGCTACGTAACGAAAGCGCGCCCTGCATCCAGATGTTCGGGCGCGTTTTGCATTTTAATAAGCGATCTAGATCAAATGAGACTTCAGATGAGTAAAGGCTCGATTACCAAAAACTTACCCGTGTTGCCCTTGCGCGATGTCGTGGTCTTTCCCAATATGGTGATTCCGCTATTTGTCGGGCGCGAACGCTCGATGCGGGCGCTGGAATTGGCGATGGATGGGGAAAAGCAAATTCTGCTGTTAGCGCAGCGCTCGCCCGAGATTGATGATCCAGCGCCGAAAGATATGTACGACGTCGGCACCATCGCCTCGGTGTTGCAGCTGGTCAAATTGCCGGATGGCACCATCAAAGTCTTGGTTGAAGGCTTGGAGCGCGCAAAGATTCGCCGCGTGCGTGAAGAGGCTGGGATTTATTTAGCCGATGTCATCGAAGTCCCGACCATTGACGCCGATGCCAAAGAGCAAGACGTGATGCGCACCGCGCTCATTTCGCAATTTGAGCAGTTGGTTAAGCTGAACCGCAAAATTCCGCCTGAGCTGATGACGACGCTTACTGGATTGAGCGACACCGCGCGCCTGGCAGACACCGTGGCGGCGCATCTGACCGTTAAGTTGGCAGACAAGCAAGCGGTGCTTGAGATGGAGCAACTGAGTGAGCGTGTTGAAGCACTGCTGGGCCTGATCGCTGGTGAATCGGATGTTTTGCAAATCGAGAAGAAAATTCGCGGACGCGTGAAAACGCAGATGGAGAAAAGTCAGCGCGAATACTATCTGAACGAGCAAATGAAGGCGATACAAAAAGAACTTGGCGACAGCGAAGAAGCGCCAAACGAGATTGAAGCGCTGCGCAAGCGCATTGAAGCGGCGGGCATGCCCAAAGCGGTATTGACCAAGGCGAAGGCCGAGTTTAATAAGCTCAAAATGATGTCACCGATGGCGGCGGAAGCGTCGGTGGTGCGCAATTATTTGGACTGGTTAATCAACACACCGTGGGTCAAGCGCAGCAAGATTCGACGCGATTTGATTGCCGCCGAAGCGGTGCTGGACGCCGATCACTACGGTTTGGAAAAGGTCAAAGAACGCATAGTTGAATACTTGGCAGTGCAACAGCGTGTTAAGAAAATGAAAGCGCCGATTCTTTGTCTGGTTGGGCCGCCGGGTGTTGGTAAAACCAGCCTGGGGCAATCGATCGCGCGCGCGACGAATCGCAAATTTATTCGCGTGAGTTTAGGCGGCGTGCGTGACGAAGCGGAAATTCGTGGACATCGGCGCACCTACATCGGTTCGATGCCTGGGCGCATCGTGCAAAACTTAAGCAAAGTAAAAACCAAAAACCCGCTCTTTATGTTGGATGAGTTGGACAAGATGAGCACCGATTTCCGAGGTGACCCGTCATCGGCCCTGCTTGAAGTTTTAGACCCAGAGCAAAACCACACCTTCAATGATCACTACCTTGAGGTTGATCTAGATCTTTCTGAAGTTATGTTTATTGCCACGGCAAACACGCTCAATATTCCTGGCCCGCTGTTAGATCGCATGGAAATCATTCGAATTCCGGGTTACACCGAGGACGAAAAGCTCGCCATTGCCAAGCGCTACTTGTTGCCCAAACAGCTTGAGGCGAACGGCCTGAAAGCGACTGAGCTAAAAATTGCCGACGCGGCGATGACAGAGGTCATTCGACGCTACACCCGCGAGGCCGGGGTGCGCAGCTTGGAGCGGGAACTTGCAAAAATTTGCCGGAAAGTTGTTAAAGAACTAACTGTGTATGCCGCCGACGCCAAAAATAAAGTCGGCGCTACCGAGGCTCTGCCAGAAAACAAGGCCGCAACACCGGCCGCGCTGGCAAAGGCTGCAAAAGCTGCAAAAGCAAAAGCTTCAAAAGCCGCAGATAGCGCCGTCGAGACGCCCGAAAAAATAACCTCAGTGGCGATCGGTGTTAAACAAGTCGAAAAATACCTTGGTGTTGCGCGCTATCGTTTCGGCAGCGCAGAAGAGCGCGATGAAATTGGACTGGTAACAGGCCTAGCTTGGACCGAAGTTGGCGGTGAGATGCTGAATATTGAGGCCAGTGTTTTGCCGGGCAAAGGAAAAATGCAGCAAACCGGGCAG
>JANNYO010000433.1:0-11586 GCA_031410115.1 Rhodanobacteraceae bacterium
CTTGCGCGCCACGCTGAGCGCTTTATTCATATCTTTTAGCTTCAGCTGCACGCCACTGACCGCCGCACCCATGCGAAATAGTTTCTGCGCATCGCTCAAATGCATCACGGCCAGCGCGCTATCGTATTCATACATGCCGACCTCAAACGTGCCAACGACCGTAAAACGCTTGCTGGTGGGAATCGCGCCGGCCGGGCTAATCGCCACGCGTGGCGCAAAAACAGTGACTTTATCGCCGACGCTTACGCCCAATTTGTAGGCCAGCTCAACGCCCAAAATAATCTTGAATTCGCCCGCTTTCAGATCGCTCAACCTGCCGATTTTCAGCTTTTCGCCAATTTGACTGACCTTGCCATCTTCTTCAGGCAGCACACCGCGAATAAACGCGCCGGACGTTTCGTTCGCCTGCAACAATGCTTCGGTTTCAATAAACGGCGCCGCGCCGACCACCTCAGGCATGGTTTGGGCTTGCTTTATGGCGCTGGGCCAGTCGATTAGTTCACCATCGTAGCCCTTGATAACCGCATGCGACACCATGCTCAGTACGCGCGTTTGCATTTCGTTTTGAAAGCCGTTCATCACGCTCAAAACAATAATGATCGTCGCCACGCCAAGCGTGATGCCCGCCATTGAAATTGCCGCGATAAAACTGACGAAACCGCTACGTCGCCGGGCACGGGTGTAGCGCAGGCCGACAAACAGGGAAAGAGGATTGAACAAGGGAGCGCGCTTTAACAAGTCAGCAGAAGCGCCAAGCATAGCGGCTGGCGTAGCTTAAGCGCGCAAGTTTGGTTTAGATGTTTCGCCTCAGGCGACACAGGAAAACGCTCAGCGCGACTCGGGCCGCCTGGCTCGCTGTGATCAGCACGCCTATCCTTGTTCGTTGGCTTTTGTAAGTTCATCCAAGCTCGCTGCAAATAGGGCTCGGAAAATCTACTTTCGCTTCAACGTCACCCTTCCGAAAGGTGAGGATTTCCCAGACTTGTCCAAGTTGTCAATTTTCCATGACCACGTATCGCCCGCGCGATCGTATGAAAAAGTGTTGTGAATACCACTCCCGTCGGCCAAATTCCAGATGAAGGGGATCCGATCACCATCCAATTTTCCGTGTCCCACGCCATCGGGAGAAAAATTGCTAATGCCCGTATTGTCTAGCCACATAACAACATATTCCTGGTTCGCTTTGTCCCATGCGATGTGAATCCATGCTTCGTACGCAGGCTCTCCGGTGGCGTCCTTTTCACGTGCAACTTCATGGATGCGAACATACTGTCGATTCAGAATCCGGTCGATGTAAACGTCGTGTGTCACCTTCTCATTGTCGATCGTCCCCTGCATCACCCATTCGCCAGTCATCCTTTCCATGAGTGACTCAGGAGTAGGCTTCACGGAGGCCTGTGCGAGCGCCATTCTGGGGAAGCTCAAATGCGAAACAAGCCCGAGGACAAAGCAGACAAATAAAAAAATACGTCGCATTTGGTGTGTCATAGAAACGGTTCCTTGAATTGTGTTGAGCGGGACGAACTTGCGTTTGGACGACATTGGGAAACCACCTGGGAGCACCAGACTTGGCAACCACTAACGTTCTAGCTAAGCGGGGGAGCGCCAAATGCATGAGGCAAGTTGGTAAGTACATGAAGTACAAACCCAGGCCACAAACTGCCTGACCAGTGGCGTAGGGTGGCAAATACAATTCCCATTGGCAATGTGAAAGCGAGCTGCAAGACAACGAAGGGCGTTATCTTGAAGCCGTGAAGTTGCAAGTGGTATGCACTAAACAAAATTGTCGACAACATAACCGGAGCCCACGCGTTTGCAGGGTATGAACGCTCGGCAAGTTCGAAAATCGCACCGCGGAAAAGGAACTCTTCGGTGAGTGGGCCAAGTAGGACGAATCCGAGAATCGCAAGCGAGCCAACGGCGTAAGCGTGCCAACTACCGCGCATCAGGGCTGCAGTGGTGGCAGCTACCAGCCATAGAACAATCCAGACAATAGACAACTTGACCACGCGTCGCCAGGGCGTCGAAGGCAAGGCCAGCGCAAATACATGGGAAGGTCGGACGGCGATATAGATCGCCATCGCAGAAATAACAGAGGCAACACACGACGCGCCAATTCCCGGGATGTGTGGCAATGTGCGTGCGAAAATCGAATTGGACAGGTAAGTGATGAATAGGGAAAGTATTCCTACTGCGATAAGCCAATGCTTGTGCTTTCCAGCCTCAAGTAAGCTCATAAACGATTGCTCTGTATTGCCAGACGTTGAATTGAGCCAATTTTCGCTCTAAAACCCAAAGGTGGCGAGACACAGTGGCTCATAGGCACTCTTGCCGGACCAATTGTTACTCCAGCCGTCCCAAGCGATCCAAATAGCGCGCGATTAAATCCACTTCCAGATTCACCACATCCCCGACTACACGTTCAGACAAACTGGTTTTTTCCAGCGTGTGCGGGATCAAATTGACGCTAAACCGATCATCGCCAACGTCATTAACGGTCAGCGAAACACCGTCGATACACGCCGAACCTTTGACTGCGATAAAGCGCATCAGCGCTTTCGGTGCGGTGAATTCCCAACGCTGCGAACGCGCGTCGCGGCGGATTGCGTGCACGATCGCTAAGCCGTCAACATGGCCGCTAACAAAGTGCCCGCCCATGCGGGTGCTGGGCAAAAGCGCTTTCTCCAGGTTGATACGCGCACCGATTTTCAACGCGCCCAGTGACGTCAGCCGCAGTGTTTCGGTCGATACATCGGCGCAAAAACTGTGCGCGGTTATGTCCAGCGCAGTCAGGCAAACGCCCGCGACGCAAATCGAATCACCCGTGCGTATGTCGGTACAAAACTCGACCTCAGCGTGCCCGGGCAAATCAACCTGCAATCGAATATCACCGCCTATCGGCGTCAATCCGGCAAGAATGCCGGTGCATTCAACCAAGCCGGTAAACACTACAGCGCCCCAAATGCGTCGCTGAGCGGCGTTTCAAATGCCTGCCAACGCTGTGCGGGGAAATACGCCGGCAGTCCACCTAAGCTTAACGTCGCCATCGCCCAGCGTTCATCTGATGCCACTTGTTTACCCTGCGCGCGCAGCCATTGACTCAAGCGCAGCTGTTCGCTTTTCGCGTTGTCAAAAGCAAAGCGAAAATCGTGATCACGGCACTCTGCGGCGGCAGCTTTCAGATGCGCCTGGTGTTCGCTGAGCAAAGTTGCGGCATCGGTCATGCGTTGTATTGGCAGCAAATTTGAACCTGCCATCAGCGCCCCCAGCAGCGCATCTTTACTGTCGCGCTCGACATGCAGCCAGCGCGCGTCCGGCAGCGCGCGGCGCAGCACCCGATATTGCCGGACATCCAGTACCGGCAGCCAATCCACAATCAGCGCGCGTGCCGTGCTGTTTTCCGGCAGTGCACGGCGCAGCGCTTTTAAATAACGTGACCTGACATGCTCAAGATCGGATGCAGAAAAATCGATCTCCAAACGATCGACGGTCACCGTATTGAGTAAATCCCGCCGCGCGGTATTGGCGCCGGTGGCAAAGCGATCATTAAGTACGATGGCATCCGATGCATGCGCCAACCACCAGGCGATAGACTCCACGCCAGACATCGGCAGGCCTGTTAAAAATACGATTGTTGGTGCCGCATTTGGCCCGACATGCGCTGCAATTTTGAGCGGGTCAGACGCGCCACCCACGTGGACGCGGGCACCCACTTTGGCTAATCGTGGCAGCATTGGAAAAACAGTTTTTATTGCGGTTACTTTCAACTCAGCCGCCTCTTGCCAGCTCGTGACCGCTTCGTTACGCCGCCCGAGCGCGTCCAACGCACGCCCACGCAGGCCTAAGGCTTCAACCCGCTGCTCTGGGCTACAGTTTTTTGCCAGCATGCTACTCAGCAGCGTCAGTGCCTCGCCCGGGCGTCCGGCACGCAGCCGCGCGCGCGCCAAAATCAAGTGAATTTGTGGCAGCTCAGCATCCAAACCGTGCGCCGTTTCCGCGCTGGCACGCGCTAAGTCAAACGCACCTTGGCCTTCGTCAATACTGGCCAAATGCATCCAAGACGGGGCAAATTGCGGCGCACGCTCAGTCCAAAGCAATGCCGCCGCGCGCGCGTCGCTAGCGCGTCCGAAATCAAGTAAATAACCTAACAGTGCATGATTGATCAGCCAGTCCGTCGGGCGCGCAGCACATGCCGTTTGCAACAGTGCCAAACCCGCATCAAGCTCGCCCGCGTTGAAGTGCAAGCCGACACGGGCGCGTAGCGCTGCATCATTTGGGGTTTGGCTAAGGATCGCATCCAAATCAGCGGCGGCAAGCGCGCTGCGGTGGGTTTTCGCATACAGCTCCGCGCGCACCAGCCGCAGGGTCAAATCATTCGGCGCAACTTCAGCCGCACGGTTGAGCTCGACCTCGGCACCGGCTAAATCACCGCGCACCTGAATTGCACGCGCCAACATCACGCGTGCAGCAAAAAAATTCGGCTTTTCTTTCAGCGAATTTTGAAATGACTGGATCGCAAAGTCGGTATGCCCCGCAGCAAAAAAAGCGCGCCCTAACAGCGCTTGAGCGCGCGCGTCTTTTGGATTTAAATTTGCCGCATGGCGCGCCACCGGCAGCGCCAATTGTGCGTCGCCGCGATCCAACAGCAAATGGCCACGCCCGATCAGCGCTGGCAGCGCGTCTGGATCGGCGCGCAGTGCGGTCAAATACAGCTCTTCCGCACCCGCAACATCGCCGCCTATCGCTGCCAAATTACCCAAACTCGCATGTGCCGAGCTGAGGTTTGGATCGAGCATTGAGGCGGCTTTATAGCCGCCTTTGGCGCGCTCCAGATCGCCTTTCGCCAAGTGCAGCTGGGCAAAATTCATATGCAAGAGTGGGTCTTCTGGGGTGATCAGTAGCGCACGCTCAAACAAGTCTTGCGCAGGTGCTGCATGGCCTAAGCGCGCGTGCGCAATCGCACCGATATGTAGCGCATCGATGCTGTCTGGGCGTTGCTTCAAAATGGCATCGGCAAGTTCCGCTGCTTGTGTGTTGCGCCCGGCGGCAAGATGCGCGCGTAAATCTTTTAGCATTGAGTCAAATCTCTTTTATTGACTGGCTATTCTATCGGAACGGTGGGATTAGTTTGAACGGCACTTGGCAGTAACTCAAAAATGCGCCAACGCCACGCTGATGCGCGCCTCGATATAGCTTTCCAGTTTTGCATTGAGCAAAAATCCGCAGTGCCCGCCGCGATCCAGAATTTCCAGAGCCATGGTTTCCGGCCGTTCTAGCGCATAAAAATCAGCCACCGGAATCACTGGATCGTCCACCGAAGCGATCATCAGCGTCGGCGTTTTTAAACCCAGCAGTCGATCAAAGCCGACGCAGTAGCCGTCTAGATAGTCATCAAAACTAGCATAATCGGTATGCTCAGCGATCAGCGCGGCGGTCAACTGACGCAGGCTTAGTCCCTTCCAGCTCGCGAAATTAAAGTGTCCAGGAAACAGCTTTTCTTTCAAGCGCAGCGATGCGGTCCATTTGCGCAAAAAATACGCCTGATAAAACCAGGGCGCCAGTTCAATCGCTTCAAGCGAGCGTTTTGGCACCAGCGGCGGGCAAATGGAAAACACAAACGCAAAGGCATCGGGCAATGCGCGCGCCACACGCAGGGCAAAATTTCCGCCCAGCGAAAAACCGCCGAGGATCGCTCGACGATGCGGTACTTGCGCCAAAATTCCCTGCACCGCACCCAAAACTTCATCCAAGCGGCACGAGTGAAACAAATCTACATTGAGTTTGTGAGTATCGCCGTGATCGCGCAAATTCAATCGAAATACGTCGAAACCTTCGCTAAACAAACGTCCGCCCGTAGACACCAAATAGCTCGAATGCACGCTGCCTTCCCAGCCGTGAATCATAATCACCAGGCCACGTGAGGGCGCGCTGGCACCGTCGGGCTGTAGCGCCAAAAGGCCATTGAGCGTGACACCATTGCCGCAATCCAAGACGATTTTGCGCTCAGCCGCAAGCATTTGTGGGAAACGTCGGCGCGCCTGAAACCCGCGCAAACCTGAGCTGGCAAGCACGCTTTGTAGATGTGGATTTTTAAGCCATCCGCGCGGTGCGAAGGAGCGTTTCAAGCCTGCGTTCCGAGCGCAGCACTCGACTCGCTATTTGACGGCTCTACCAGTTCATTCGCGCCCACGACTGAGCTAATAGCGGTTTTCGAAAGCTCCGCTAAGGCCCGGCGTGCATTTCCGAGCACCGGTACAACCGGCAAAAAATGCACTTCTGCATCGCCACCGGATTCGCCCAGCAGGCGCAGAAAGTTCGCCATAAAATCTTCATTTTCACGAAACGGTACGCTGTGTGCCAAGCTGCCGTTTCGCACATAGCGCAATGCAATCGGCTGCACCGGCACCATAGCCTCGACCGGCGGTTGGAAAATACGCGCGTGAAAAGTACGCACCACAAAACTGGTGCTCGAGCCACCTTCTGGAAACACCCCAACGGATTCGCCCGTGCGCATTCGCTCAACCATCAACTGTGCAACCGCCGCCAACGAGTCTGTCGAGCCGCGGCGGTGATAAATTGTGCCAGCGCGCCGCGCCATCCAACCGACCAAAGGCCAGCGCGAAATTTCTGATTTTGCGACGAAATGTACTACCCGTTGGCTATGAATCAAGGTGATGTCCAACCAGCTGACGTGATTGGCAACGCTTAAACACGCGCCCGGGTGCGCTTGCCCAAACTTGCGCAAACGAAAGCCGAAAATGCGCATCAAATTACCCTGCCAAAAAC
The DNA here is from genome assembly GCA_031410115.1 of Rhodanobacteraceae bacterium. Taxonomy (GTDB): domain Bacteria; phylum Pseudomonadota; class Gammaproteobacteria; order Xanthomonadales; family SZUA-5; genus JANNYA01. The sequence continues at coordinate 6,787 of JANNYO010000433.1, forward strand.
GCACCACGTGATAGTCCAAACGTTCCCCAGCCAGGTAAATGCGCGCGGTGATTGGATTGATCATCAGCAGGGTAATCGGCAAATGCACCGCAAGATGCCAGCTCAACAGCGGCAATCGATATAAATAGCGCCACCAGCGCACATCCGAGGACGTTTCGATATTCACTTCGCGCTGGCCCTCCAAAATGTAGGTGAAACAACTTGTTTGCCGTGTCGCCTTTCGACAACATTTGAGCGCCGAAGTGTAGAGCGACAAGATCGAGCCTGTATTCAACATTCACCGTGCAATTCATCGCGTTCAGGTGGCGGTATTTAAGGATTTTGCAAAACCAGCTTGGCCCGCACTGCCGCCGCATCACCCGCGCGACCCAGGGCGTCATAGGTTTTCGCGAGCGCTGAAAACAGGGATTGACGCTGTTTGTGCGCAATCGGCAATTGCGCATCAAACACCGCGTCGGCGGCTAAAAACAGGGGCAAAGCCTCTGCCGGGCGCTTCAGTGCAAGCAGGCTCATTGCTAAATTGTTTTGAATACTGGCAGACAAATAGTTGCTAATGCCCAAAATTTTGGTGCTGATCGCAAGTGCCTGCCGATATTGCGTAACGGCCTCGATTTCTTGGCCTTTGTTCGATAGCACTTTAGCTAAATTATTGATCGCCGTTGCAGTTGAAGCATGTTCCGCGCCGTACACATTTTGATACGCCACAATAATTTTCCGATACATTTTTTCCGCATCGTCCAAACGCAGCATTTGGCGATACAAACCTGCGAGGTCGTTGATCGCCTCGAGTGTGGCGAACGCTTCGCTGCCAAATTCCTTGGTGCGATAGCGAATCGCGCTCAAGTGCGCCTGCTCCGCCTCGGCTAAGCGCCCGGCTTGGCGATAGAGCCGGCCGAGGTTATTCAAAATCAAAATGCCACGGTCGCGATCCGGTCCGCCTAGGGCAATCGTCGGGCTTTTCAAGCTGCGCTCGGAAATCGCGATGCCAGCGTCAATATCTTGCACTTGCCAGGCGATCACCGCGATTTGCGAGGCAAAATTGAGGGTAATTTCTGCGTCCGGCCCGAATGCCTTGAGCGCGCGCTGATAGCCCGCATCGAACAGCGGTTTCGCGGCATTAAAATCGCGCAGGGATAACTTCAGACTGGCTAATTCCACATAAGCCTCAAGCGCGCGTTCACTATCAACGCCAAAAGCGGTGCTGAGTTGCGCATACGACTTTTGCAGCTGTGGCTCGGCTTTATCAAACTGCGACAGGTTTTTCAGCACCACGCCAATCGCGAAGCGCACCCGCCCTTCGACGCCGGGTTGACCGCGCAAGCGCGTACCCAAATCCGCGTCAGCGTTTTCAATGGCCTCCAAAACGGTCATTTTGGCACCGTCACCGGAGCGATTGACGTCTGCCTGTTGCAGTAAATCTTGCGTCATAAATTCCGACACCGCGTCCGATGCGCGCCGCTCGGATTCCGCAACTGCGCGCGCGGCGATGGCTAAATCCCGCTCGATCCGTGCCTGCCGGTAACCACTGATCGCCAACACACTGCCCGCCAAAATGCCCAAAAGCGCGAGTGCGCCAAAGCCTACCGAACGCTGATTACGGCGCACAAATTTGACGCCGGCAAGCCAAGTTGAACGCGGCGCCGCCAGCACCATTTCATGGCGTAGGAAACGCTGGATATCGGCGGAAAATGCGTCTGCTGATTCATAGCGGTGATCCCGATCAGGCCGCGTTGCGCGCCACAAAATCCAGCTCAAATCACCGCTAAGGCTGCGCTTAAAGCGCTTCACATCCAGTTTGCGCGCGCCCGCTTGCACAATCAGCTCGTCCAAACTCATTGAGTTCAACACGTGCTCAACGCGCTGTAACGTTCTGCTACCGGTGCGGCGCGGCGCGGCTAGCCGATCTTCAAACGGCAGTGCGCCGGTGAGCAGCTGATACAAAACAATGCCCAGCGAATAGATATCGCTGCGTGTATCAATTTGGCTTTGCGGTAGCGGCGTCGGTACCGGATAGGCGGCGACTGCGTCGAAATCAGCCGCCGCCAGCTCCTGTTCCGGGCTCATGTAGTCAGGCGTACCCGCGCGCGCGCGTTCGGGCGTGCTGCCGGCATTGAGCGCGATGCCAAAATCGATCAATTTTGCAATCGGTTGCCCATCGATCACGCTGACTAAAATATTCGCGGGCTTTAAATCGCGATGAATTACGCCTTTTTGATGCGCGTGCTGTACGCCTTTTAACACCGCCAAAAATAAGTGCAGGCGCGCCGGCAAATCGAGTTTTTCCTGATCGCAATAGTCGTTAATGCGCGCGCCATTGACGAATTCCATGGCAATAAACGGGCGCCCCGCAGCGCTTTGCCCAACCTCAAAAATCTGCGCCACATTCGGGTGCTGCATGCGCGCTAAAACTTGTGATTCCAGCTCAAAAAACGCCCGTTCGCGCACGCTTAGCCGCGCGTCTGCGATCAGTTTCAGCGCCACCATCCGCACCAGCGGGCTTTGCTGTTCGGCCAAATAAACTTCACCCATGCCGCCGCGCCCAAGCAGGCGCTGGATTAAAAACCGGTCAAAAACACTGCCCGGCATCAATTCACCGAGTGCCGCGTCGGCGCTCAGCTCGCTGTGCGGTGCATCGAAAGCGGTGGATTGATGGGTCGAGGTCATGTAGAACGAAGCCCTAAACGGATTGCGACACTTTACACACTTTGCGCGCCAACTCTAGATGAACGGTGTGCTGGGCACGACACGGTTGGATATCATTGTGATGCCGGTACCGCTTCCGCGAGACTTATCTGACGTACCGCTTCCGCGAGATTTATCTGACGTACCGCTTCCGCGAGACTTATCTGACGTACCGCTTCCGCGAGACTTATCTGACGTACCGCTTCCGCGAGACTTATATGCCCATCTGGGACACTGTTGAACAACTCGTTACCGCCGATTCTGCCGATGTTGTATTGGCAATCGTGCGCACGTGCGCTGTGGAGATGGGCTTTGACAATATCGGTTTTGCGCTGCGTTCGGATGCGTTGGTTAGCCCAACCTGTGCCAGCGGCGTTTTGCTGCACCACAGCTATGCCAATGGTTGGGCGGCAAGCTATCAAAAATTGCATCAGCCGCAGGCCGCAGGGGCAGACGCGCGGGTCTTGGTTTCGCGCCTGCATTTACCCGCAGGCGCTTGGAATACCCGTGGGCAAATGAGCATGCCGCTTATGGGGAAGTTAATTCCCTCGGCCATCAAACAAATTGCGATTGCCGGTGAATTTGGCATGCGCGGCGGGATTACCTTACCCGTGCAAACGCGCGGTGCGGACTGGGGATTTTTCACCTTTTCCACCGATAACACGCGCGAGCTTGGCGCATTCAACGCCTGCATCGGCGACGCGCTGCTGCTGACCAGCACCGCAATTCAGCGCATCGGGCATTTCGCCATGCACAGCCAACATCAATTGCGCGCAGCGCCGGTGCTATCGCCCGCACAACTTCAGCTGAGCGCACGCGAAGCCGAAGTATTGCGCTGGTGTTCGATCGGCAAAACCTCTTGGGAAATTTCCGAAATTTTAGCCATTAGTGAGCGCACGGTGAATTTCCACTTGGCGCGCGTGGCATCCCGTTTTGGCGTGCGCGGCCGCAGCGCTACGTGTGCAGTGGCGATTGCGCAGCGCCTGATCCGGATCTAACTATTCAGGCATCCCTAGAAACCGTTCGTGCTGAGCTTTTCGAAGCATGTGGCGATAAGCTTGGTGATGCGAACGGCAACAACAAAACCTGCGACAGGCTAAGGGCGAACGGCTCTTTTGCAAAGAAGTCTCGCCGGAAGGCGACACGGCAAACAAGTTCAAACCTTTACGCAAACAACAGCGAAATCCAGGCTAAGTTAAAACCACCCTGCCCTGAGCGTCCGAACGAATCACCGCGTGGTGCTGATGCACCGCAGACGTCGCCGCGATATCTTCAGGCGTGGTGTTTTTGACGCTGACGCCGGGGCTAAACTCAATGCCAATAGGCTGAAAACAGTGCTGCACCATGGCTGAGCAAAATACCGCGCCATCACGACTGAGTAAATTCTCTTTTGCGCGTAGGGTCGGGCGCTGCAGCGCGATCAAGGTGCCGAGCAGCTCGCGCAATGAATAGGTCGCGGCGCCGCTGAGTAAATCGAGCGCGCTCGTCATCACCTGTGTGGTTTGCTCTGGGCTGAGCTGAAAGTCCAACAGCGCCAAGTTGGGGTATTCCTGCGCACTAAAGTATTTCGTGGCGCGATTTTCCTGCACGCCGAGGCGTATTTGTTTGGTGCGAATTTCCAAATCAGATTCCAACAGCCAATGTTGCCCGTCGCAGCGCACGCCACTGCAAATAAACGCATGCGAATACAGGCTGCGCGGTGCATCTGCGCGCCAGTGGCGCTGCACTTTGCGAATTGTGCGATCAATAAAATGCGCGCCGCCGGCTAAGCCGACCACGCCGGGCTTGGCGAACATTTCAAACAAGTTTTGGTTGCGCTGATCGCTCATTGGTGTCGCCCAGGTAAAATATTCTCGAGTTCCGAAGCGTCAGTGAATAGCCGCCATTGCGCGCCCGGTAGATCGTGCATAGCGCTGGTCAGGCGTGCGCCCGCTGGCGAATCCTGGCTGACGTTGCGCAGCAAAATTAGATCTATTTGGTGCGGATGTGCGCGCGCAATCGCTGCGTAAATTTCCGGGTCTCGCTCGCCCGTGTCGCCGATCAACACGAACTGGCGCTGCGGGAAATCGCTGAGCAAAGTTTCAATCACATCTGCCTTGTGGGTATTGACATGGCTTG
>JANNYO010000434.1:0-2049 GCA_031410115.1 Rhodanobacteraceae bacterium
CCCGGCTTGAGGTTAAACAGCACGATTAGGTTGGACATTGAGGCTTGCTCGATTGATGGATTGGCAAATCGCGATGATAGGCCATAGTGAACACTGGGCTTTGGTAACGAAATGATGCGAAAGCGAATGAAAATGGCAAAACGTCTGAATGGTTGCACGCGCGCGGTTGGTGGGAGCGCTAGCTGCAAATCAAAATTCGCCGATTCCGATTAAGTCAGCCGGGGATGACGGATGAGTAAATTACCCGGGTAATATTGACTTTTATTTTAATCCGGGTAAATATGCGGCTCCAGCCAAATTTGAGCCTCACCTCATGTCCGAATCCACTCTTCACGTACCGGTCGCCATCGCCTTCTCCGGCGTAACGCGAATCGCCAGCGGCACCGTTTTGGCGGTCGCGCTGGCCAGCAAATCTTTGCTTAACCAGGACGCGAACGCGCCGCTGCTGGTGCTGGAGTACTTCAGTGCACGCGTGATTGAGCTCGATTTACGCGGCAGCATGGCGCAAATTGTTGCGCGTCTTGAAGCCGTTGCTAAGCCGGAGTGCAACGCCGTTGAAACCCTTGAAACTCCAGAAACTCCAGAAACTCCAGAAACGCCAGAATCACGTGGCCGTGGTCGCCCGAAACTGGGTGTGATGGCGCGCGAAGTTACCTTACTGCCGCGCCACTGGCATTGGCTGGCGCTGCAGCCCGGTGGTGCCTCGGTGACCTTGCGCAAGCTGGTAGAGCAAGCGCGCCATGCGGGTGCCGACAAAGACTTGCTGCGCACAACGCAAGAATCGGCGTATCGATTTATGACCACGCTGGCGGGCGATTTTCCCGGCTTTGAAGAAGCAACCCGCGCGCTGTTCGCACCCGATCCACAGCGCTTTGCCACGCTTATTTCAGCGTGGCCACAGGATGTGCGTGCACATGCACTGTTGCTGGCGGCGCGTGCGTTCGATGCGGCGATGCCTGCGCCAAAACCAATAGCTTCGAGCAATCAGGAGACTTCGACATGCGCGATCTAAGCAAGAGCTCGATCCCCGCACATTTAGTTAGCTTAGCGGCGTGCTTCAACCAAAACATGACCAGGGCGAATCTGTAGCGACCGCCGTTGAGTCAGCTGGAAGGGATTTCGTAACGAAATAATGCGAAAGCGAATGAAAATCGCCAAACACCTGAATTGCTGCATTCGCACATTGCTCGGTAACGACGCGAACTAGACACACAAATCCAGCCTTTCAGGCTATATTTGGATGCTTAACAAATCTAGGGTGGACGCATTTTTTGGCGGGCACCTGCACTCATTCCCGAATCGGCTTTATGTCCGAATTGGCGAAACCAACTTTGGCCGCGCTTATGCTTGAACAATATTTTCCCATTGCCATTTTTTTGATTGTCGGTTTTGGCCTGGGCGTGGTGCTAATGACGGCGGGCTCCATTCTTGGGCCATCGCGCCCTGGGCTTGAGAAAAACGCGCCATATGAATGCGGCTTTGAAGCCTTTGACGACGCGCGTATGCGCTTCGATGTGCGGTATTACCTGCTCGCCATTTTGTTTATTGTGTTTGATTTGGAAGTCGCATTTTTGGTGCCGTGGGCGGTGGTGCTAGATGAATTGGGCACGCGCGGTTTGGCGATGATGGCGACGTTTTTAACGATTTTGATTCTAGGCTTTGCCTACGTTTGGAAAAAAGGAGCGCTCGAATGGGAGTAATGCACAACCCCAGTCCTATTGGAAATTTGGACGATATTTTGCGGCCAGAAGGCGAAAATCCGCTGTTGGAGCATGGTTTTGTCACGACCTCAGTTGATTCCGTGATCAATTGGGCGCGCACCGGTTCGATGTGGCCGGTGACCTTTGGCCTGGCCTGCTGCGCGGTCGAAATGATGCATGCGGGCGCGTCGCGTTTGGATTTAGATCGCTTTGGCGTAGTGTTTCGCCCGAGCCCGCGCCAGTCAGATTTAATGATTGTGGCGGGAACGTTGGTCAACAAAATGGCGCCCGCGTTACGCCGGGTTTACGATCAAATGCCAGATCCAAAATGGGTGATTTCTATGGGTTC
>JANNYO010000435.1:0-5898 GCA_031410115.1 Rhodanobacteraceae bacterium
TAAATGCCAGATTTTCCAAATGGCAAACGTTCAAACATATTCGAGCCGAATCAATAGTTACGAGAAATACGGGTCGTGTGCCTCGGCACTTGCACCTTCGGGCACGCCTTCGTTCATGCGGATTTTCAGCGCCAAACCATCGCGCGAATCGGCTTTTTTGAGGGCTTCTTCCAACTCAATGTAGCCTTCGCGGTAAAGTTTGAACAAGGATTGATCAAAGGTTTGCATACCTTCCGACAATGAGCGTTCCATCGCCTCCTTCAATTCGTGGATATTGCCGCGGCGAATCAAATCGCGAATAAACGGCGTATTGAGCAAGACTTCAACAGCGGGCAAACGCCGGCCATCTTTGCCGATCACCAGCCGCTGGGACACAATCGCACGCAAATTCAGCGATAGATTCATCAAGATATTTTTGTGCGCCGCTTCCGGGAAGAAGTTCAAAATACGCTCCATCGTTTGATCGGCGTTATTTGAGTGCAGCGTGGACAGACATAAATGCCCAGTTTCGGAAAATGCGATCGCGCTTTCCATGGTTTCGGTGTCGCGAATTTCGCCGATCATAATCACGTCAGGCGCTTCGCGCATGGCGTTTTTCAGTGCTTCAGAATAGGTGTGGGTGTCAAGCCCGACTTCGCGCTGATTGACGATCGATTTTTTATGTTTGTGTAAGAACTCAATCGGATCTTCAATCGTCAAGATATGGCCGGCGGCGTTAACGTTTCGGTAGTCCAGCATGGCCGCAAGCGAGGAGCTTTTGCCCGAACCGGTGGCACCGACCATCAGGATTAAACCGCGTTGCTCCATGACCAGTTCGCGTAGCACCGGTGGCAATTTCAGGGCTTCAAAGCCGGGAATTTCGCTTTTGATCGCGCGAATCACCATGCCCACTTCACCACGCTGTTTAAACACGTTGATGCGAAAACGCCCGGCGTCTTTCACGGCAATTGCCATATTGAGCTCAAGATGCTTCTCAAAACGTGGCACGTCGCCTTCGTCCATTAAGGAGTAGGCAATTTTTTTCACCATACCAGGCGGCAAGCCCGTATTCCCAAGCGGATAAAGTTTACCTTCAACTTTGATATTGACCGGCGCGCCGGTGGTTAAAAACATGTCGGAAGCGTTCTTTTCCGTCATCAATTTCAAAAAGTAACCGATATCCATTAGTGGAAATCCTTAGGTTTGGTTTGACCAAAGTAGTTGCCAGGGCAGCCCCCGAACTCCCACAATCAGTTGATTCGCTCTAGGCTCAAGCTCAATGCAGCATATTAGATCAAATCCGAATCGTTTTGCGTATCTGCATGTTGTCGCAATGTTACTGATTCTGACCGGCTGTGCGACCGCACCCCGGCCGGCGGCGGAACTTGCGCACGCGGCACAGACGATGGCAGGTGCACGCGCAGCCATGGCCGAGCGGGATGCGCCGCTAGAATGGCGCTTTGCCGACGAAGCAATGCGCGCGGCCACCGACGCAGATCGCGCGGGTGATTACGAAACCGCGAAACGCCAGGTCGAACGTGCAGACGTTTACGCTGAACTCGCGCGCATCAAAGCAAGGGCTAGCCAAGCACGTGCTGAAGTGCAAGCGCGTGAGGCCGAAAACGCAGAATTACGTGCGCAAAATCAAGCCGCATCTGACAAGGCAAAACAATGATGCGCAGCCAAACGTTTTGCACACTATTTATACCCTGGGCGATTTGCCTGACGCTGGCTTTGGGTGGCTGCGCCACTACCAAGCGTGATTTGGATTTCGAGCGACTCAGCGGCCAGTGGCTTGAACTCAGCGGTGATCGCACCGGTGCACCTGAGCTTGCGCGCGATGTTGATCAGTCGCTAACGCAATGGAAACTTGCGCAAAGCAAGGACGAACGCGAGCAATTGGCATTTTTAGTCGAGCGAAAAATTGCGGTGTTTCAAGCCGGTGTTGCACTAGCAAATGATCAGGCCCGACTCGGCGTGCTGTTGCTGGAAAAGCGCGATCTAGAGCTTGCTGCCGCGCGCTATCAGGCTGAAGCTGCGCAGCTTGAGGCCGAGCAATTGCGCTTCCAAAATATTGTGCAAGCCGAAGCCGCTGAGCGCGCGTTAGCCGATGCCCGCGCCACTGCCCAGGCGCAAACCGACGCGGCAGAGCTGGAGCGCGCGCGGCAAGAACAGCTGACGATATTGGCGCAAACCCAAGCGAGCGCCGCACGCGAGCTAGCGGCGGCCCAAGCACGCGAAACCGAGCTGGCAAAAGCTGAGGCGCTGCTGCGCGGCGATCAGGTCGAAGCGCTTGAACGTCAGGTTGCCGGCTTGCGCGCGCAAACCACTGCGCGTGGTAAATCACTCATTTTAGGCGATGTTTTTTTCGCCTCAAATCAGGGTGCGCTCTCGAACGCGGGCAAAGCCAATTTAGCGCCTGCGCTGAAATTTTTAGCGCGCTATCCAAAGCTTCCAGTCAGTATCGAAGGCCACAGTGACGGCCGTGGTGCTGCCGCTGGCAATCTGAAAATCTCGCAAAACCGCGCCGACAGCGTGCGCACCGCACTAATCAAACTTGGGGTTGAAAGCGCACGCTTAAAAGCGCTTGGTTTTGGCGAAACCCAGCCCATCACCAGCAACGATACCGATGCTGGACGGGCCAAAAATCGGCGCGTCGAAATCATTATTGAAGGTGCCAAATAGGCGTATCTGCCGTGTCCGCAAGCGCAGACTTGTCACCCGCGCGCGCTATCCAGCTGCGCGTACCGGCCAAGCTCAACAGTTTTTTGCACATCACCGGCCGCCGCGCGGACGGCTATCACACGCTGCAAACCATTTTTCGCGCGATCAATTTATACGATGAAATCACGCTCACGCAGACCAACGGCACTGCCATCACGCGCAGTGTCGGGCCAGATTTTATTTCGCCGCTTGATGACCTAAGCGTGCGCGCGGCAAAATTGCTGCAGGCGCACGCGCAGTTCGACGGCGGCGCGGATATTGCACTGTACAAAGTCATTCCGACCGGTGCTGGCATGGGTGGCGGCAGCAGCGATGCGGCTGGCGTTTTGATCGGCCTAAATCAGCTGTGGGGCTTGAATTTGCCGATTCAAACCTTGCGCGAACTGGCGTTAAACCTGGGTGCAGATGTGCCGTTTTTTTTGCACGGCGGCGATCAATGGGCGGAAGGAATTGGCGAAATTTTGACGCCGATTTCGCTGCCGCGCGCCGATTACGTGATCGTCTACCCAGGCGTGCATTGCGATACCCAAACACTGTTTGCACAGGCCAGTTTGCCGCGCTTGATGACGCCGCTCAGCGCCGACCAAGTGCAGGCCGGTGCGCCGACTTGCAACGCGTTCGAAGCGCTCGTTTTAGCGCAATACCCGCACGTTGCAGCGGCGCGCGAGTGGCTCATCGCACAGGCGGGCAACGCGCGTTTGACCGGCAGCGGCTCGGCGTTATTCGCCACTGTTGTCGATCAAAAAACCGCGCGGCGAATCAAAGCCGCGTGCCCGCCGCCCTGGCAGGCATGGTTTGCGCGCAGCTTGGGCAATTAGTGGATAAAGCACAGCAGTTGAGCATCATTTGGCACAGTCGCACCGGTGCAACCGAAGCGCTGGTGGCCGCGATGGCGCATGCGGCCGCCGAATTTGCTGTTGAAGTGCGCGCGATCAACGCTGGGCAGGCCCGCGCGTCAGACGTCTTTGCCAGCGACGGCGTTATTTTTGCCTGCCCGGAAAATTTAGGCGCGCTCAGCGGCACGATGAAAGAATTTTTCGACGCGCACTATTACGCGCTGTTGAATCAAGTCAACGGCAAGCCTTACGCCTGCGTGGTTGCGGCGGGCAGCGACGGTGCGGGTGCGGTGCGCCAGCTCGAGCGCATCGCCACCGGTTTGCGTCTTAAAAAAATTCATGCGCCGGTGATAGTGATCACGCATGCGCAAACTGCCGAGGCGATTGGTGCGCAAAAAATACTCAGCTCAGGCCAGCTGGCACCCGCAATTTTGCTCGCGCAAACCCTAGCGGCGGGACTGGCAGCGGGCGTATTTTAAATGGGGACTATTTCTTAATGCGGCTCAACCTAGAGCAAGCGCCGGACCTGCTGGCGCTTGCCGCACACAACCCAACGCGTTACCCGGCATTGTTTCAATCGCTGGGCACAACAGACGCCCTACAAATCCAAGCGCGTTGGGACTTCCTAGCATTTGCCAGCGGCGAAAAAATTGTCGCCAAGAATGCCGATGCCACTCAGTTTTTCCCGCAGCTTGAAGCCGCACTGGCAACACTAACCGGGGCTTGCGACGCGACGCTCGAACCGCCTTTTCGCGGCGGCTGGGTGGTGTATTTGGGCTACGAGCTGAGCGCGGAAATCGAGCCGACCCTGACGCTGCCGCCGAATGATTTTGGCTTTCCGCGCGCCATCGCGCTGCGCACGCCAGGCGTGATTGCGGTAAATCGCGCCACCGGTGCGGCGCTGCTGGTGTGCGAACCGGGCTTTGACGCATTAATTGCCGAGGTGCTGCGTGACCTGCACCCTGATCAACCCGCAAATAGGATTCATCCGACGTCGCTGAATGCCAAAATTACCGTCGATGCGCCCCAGCATTTTTTAAACGGCGTGCAAAAAATTCATGACTACTTAAACGCCGGTGATGTCTTTCAAGCCAATCTTTCGCGCGCGTGGCGGGCTGAATTAAACGCGCCAGCGCCAGCAGAAACCAGCGCCGCGCAAATTTATGCCAACCTGCGCGCGGCGAACCCCGCACCGTTCGCCGCACTGCTGCAGCTCGAGCGCTTTGCCATCATTAGCTCCTCGCCCGAACGCCTAATCGAATCACGCGGCGGCTGCGCACAAACCCGGCCGATTGCCGGCACCCGGGCACGTGAAATCGACGATGCGCCGCTCAGCGCCGAGCAAATTGCCGCCTTTGTTGGCGATATCAAAGAGCGCGCCGAGCACATCATGCTGATCGATCTAGAACGCAACGATTTAGGCCGCGTGTGTGAACCCGGCTCAATCGTAGTGGACGAATTACTGACCGTGGAAAGCTACGCGCACGTGCACCACTTGGTTTCCAACGTACGCGGCAGGCTGCGCCCCGGGATCACCCCGGTGGCGCTATTAAAAGCCGTTTTCCCCGGCGGCACGATCACCGGCTGCCCGAAAGTACGCTGCATGGAAATCATCGCCGAGCTCGAAGGCACTGGCCGCGGACCCTACACCGGGGCGCTGGGCTACATCAATTCCAACGGCGATATGGACTTCAATATCCTGATTCGCACTTTGGCGAAAGTCGGCAACACCCTGCACTTTCGCGCCGGTGCCGGCATTGTGATCGACAGCGTCGGGACAAAGGAAGTGTTGGAAACCGAGGCGAAGGCGAAGGGGATGTTGCGGGCTTTGGATTGAGGGTTAAGCCAGTTTTAGGGCACCGCGACGATCGCTGGCAGTTCATAGCGCAACCTGACCGCATCAAGGTTTTGAAACATGGTGGTGTTTCGAAGTGCAAATACATCTGTGGATGCAGCAAGCAGGTTCATTACGTCGGCGCCCGACTGAGGCTTTGGACTCGATTTGATTGTGCGACCGAATGCAAACGCCAAAATCGTAAGTAACTCGTGTCCTTGGACGAGTTCAAGCTCGATCGCCGGGGGCAGCTGCGCAATTGCATTTGCTAATTGTTCAAGCGTTAAATTTGTGGCGCCGGCATATTTTCCATGCAGTCGCGCAATATTGAGCATCCAATTTTCGCAAAAGTATTCCTTCGGTTGAATAATTTCATCGAAACTGATTTTCAACTCGCTCAATTCATTGTGGAGGCGCAACTGACCAAACGGTAGAGCGCGTTTGACCAGTGCACGCAAAAGCGAACCGTCTTCAATTCTCAGGTTTTCCAACGCGCGAACACTGTTCGCCGACGTTACAAAATTG
>JANNYO010000436.1:0-4604 GCA_031410115.1 Rhodanobacteraceae bacterium
GCACGCGCGCGCCATCCATTTTAAGTCTGCTGAGCCTGACCGCCGCGATTTTTTTGACGTGCACCAACATCAGTTTTGCCCAAACCGGCAGCAGCGTAATGCGTGACGCGGCGAAACGGAAACAGCAGTTGGAACAGGTGCGTAGCGCCGAAATGAAGCTTGCCGCAGACGCCGAAGCGGACGCCGCGCGCAAAAAATCTGCCGCCGATGCGCTCGCAGCTGAGGAAGCCACGCAGGCACAGAACCGTGCCGCGCTGGCGAATGCGCAAGCGGAAAAAGAGGCACAACTCGCGCGTGCAGCTGAAGCGGCAAAGGCCGAGGCTTTGCTGCTGGCGGCGAAACAAAAAGCGGCGGAGGCTGCGGCAGCAGTCGCTGCAAACGCGCAAGCAGAGCGCAAAATTGCCGCCGCAATCGCGGCAAAAACTGCTGCTACACCCAGGCCTGTCAGCGAAGGGACTGAGTCTCGCCGCTTAGGCGACACGGCAAACGAGTCTCGCCGCTTAGGCGACACGGCAACCGAGTCTCGCCGCTTAGGCGACACGGCAAACGAGTCTCGCCGCTCAGGCGACACGGCAAACGAGTCTCGCCGCTTAGGCGACACGGCAAACGAGTCTCGCCGCTTAGGCGACACGGCAAACGAGTCTCGCCGAACAGGCGACACGGCAACCGAGTCTGCCAGTACATTGCTAACGCGCTTCCAACCTGCGGGTGACGGCATTGTTCGCGACGTACAGGCGAAATTGGAATGGATGCAGGCAGATAATGGCAAAGATATTAGCTGGGCCGATGCCGCGAATTTTTGCGCCTCGCGCAACTGGAACTTACCCAGCCAGAATCAGCTGCTCAGCGTATTTGTACCCAACGCAAAGCTGACCACGCCCTGCGGCCCGGTGCTGTGTAAAACCTCGCCATTGTTCAAGTTAACCAGCCCGTACGGTTTTTACTGGTCTAGCGAGGCTAGCGGCGCGCATGAAGCGCGCTATATCGCACTGGATTTCGGCACCGGTTACTCAAGCCCGCGTGGCAACGCGATGGATCTGCGCGCGCTTTGTGTGCGCAAGCTTTAACGGGCCATCTGAAGTCACCAACTGAACGCGTAAAACAGCTTACACTCCGCGCCCTCTAATTTCGCCCGGATGTATCACGCTATGTCAGCACTTATTTGTGGTTCGCTTGCTTATGACACCTTGATGGTGTTTCAAGATCGCTTTGAGAACCACATTTTGCCCGATAAAGTGCACATGCTAAATGTGGCGTTTTTCGTACCTGAAATGCGCAAAGACTTCGGCGGCGTGGCCGGTAATATTTCCTATAACTTGAACATGTTAGGTGGCAAACCATTGCCATTTGCGGCGGTAGGCTCGGACTTCACGCCGTATCGCAGCCGTTTCGAGCAGCTCGGGATTTCCTTAGCGCACGTATTGCAGCTAAATGATTGCTACACCGCGCAGGCTTTTATCACCACCGATCTGGGCAATAACCAAATCACCGCGTTCCACCCGGGTGCGATGCTGCGCTCAAACGAACAGCATGTGAAAGATGTGATTCAAAGCGCTGGCGTAACGCTCGGAATCGTTGCGCCCGACAGCCGGGATGCGATGTTGCAGCATGCAAACGAATTTGCCGATGCGGGCGTGCCGTTTATTTTTGACCCGGGCCAAGCGCTGCCGCTGTTTAATGGCGAGGAGTTCAAACACTTTATTGAACGCGCCAAATACGTCTGCGCGAACGATTATGAAAGCGCGCTATTAAGTGAACGCACCGGCTGGAGCCCGGCGCAAATTGCTGAGCGCGTGGACGCCTACATTATTACCAGGGGTGGCGAAGGCTCCACTTGGATCACCAAAACCGGCGAAACCACGATTCCCTGCGCCAAGCCAGTGCGTATCGTTGAACCCACCGGCTGCGGCGATGCCTATCGCGCGGGGCTGATTTACGGCCTGATGAATGGCATGGATTTCGCCACCACCGGGCGCATCGCATCACTTGCGGGCACCATTAAAATTGAGCATGCCGGGCCGCAAAATCACGTCTACAGCAAAGAAGAATTTGCTGAGCGCTTTTTCGCCGCATTTGGCTATCGATACTAAGGCGATGCACGCATTGATGGCCTACTTGCTGTGCGGGTGCGCGCTATTCGCCCACACCGCTGCATCGGTTGCTGGCACCTTGACCACGCGCGGCTTCACTCACGCCAGTGTCGCGCGCAGCTATCTGGAATATCGCCCGAGTTCGCTTGCGGTCGGGCAATTGCCACTGGTTGTGGTGCTGCATGGCGGCGCGGAGAACGCCACCGTCGCCGCAGGTACGACGCGCGCTAGTTTTCATTGGCAGGTATTGTCTGACGCGCAAGGCTTCGTCGTCGCCTATCCCGATGGCGTTGGTGGCAACTGGAACGACTGCGGTCAAATCGCGCTCACCGGCACGCCATCCACAGCCGAAGATGTTGGCTTCTTACGCCGCGTGGTGGCGGACATGTCCAGCCGCTTTAGCATTGATCAAAGTAAGGTTTTTGTCAGCGGCGCTAGCAATGGCGGCCTGATGAGTTTGCGGCTGATGCAAGAGGCGAGCGAAACCTTTGCCGGTGCGGCCGCATTTATCGCGCTCAACGCGGTTGATAGCATCGGCGAATGCCGGCCACCGGCAAATCCAAGCACGATTGTGTATCAATACGGCAGCATCGATCCGATTATTCAACCCGGCGGTGGCGCGCGCAATCAAAGTGCGGTGGCAACGAAAGCATACTGGGCCGATAAATTAGGCTGCACGGGCACGCCAACTTTGGAGAACTACGAAGACATCAACACCAGCGACGGCTCAACCATGAGTGCCGAGCGATTTTTGAGCTGTAAAGAAGGCACACGGCTAGATATTTTGACTGCCACCGGTGCCGGCCACACCACGCCGAGTATCTTGTATGCCACCGCTGGCAATCAAAACCGTGACGTTGAATCGGTAGAGGACGCCTGGAAAATTTTGAAAGAAGAAACACTCGGTGTTGATCGCTGGCTGGCGACATCGTTCGAATGAGCGATCTGCTAAGCCTCATCGCGCGGGCGGCGGGCTTACTCAAAGCCAGCGGCGTGATGATCGCGCACCACCATGACAACGCTTTAGATGAAGCGCGCGAACTGGTTTTCCATGCGCTACATCTGCCACATGATTTTCCGGCGAATTTATCGACGGCAAAACTCTTGCAACCGGAGTATCAGCGCGCACTCGCATTGGTGCAGCGGCGAATCGACGAGCGTATTCCCGCCGCGTATTTGACCGGACAAGCGCGCTTTGCCGGTCTGAGTTTTAACACCGACGCGCGCGCCTTAGTGCCACGCTCACCGATTGCCGAGCTGATTGTGGAAGGCTTCGCCAGCTGGTTTGGCGATCGCCCGCCGGCGGAGATTTTGGATCTATGCACGGGTTCTGGCTGCATTGGCATCGCCGCCGCGAAACGCTTCCCAAACGCGCATGTGATGCTGGCGGATTTATCGACCGAGGCGCTGGCATTAGCGCAGGAAAATATTGATTTGCACAGCGTGACTGGGCGCTGCCGCGCGGTGCAATCGGATTTGTTTGGCTCATTGCACGGGCGCTTTGATCTGATTTTGTCCAACCCGCCCTACATTACCGATGCTGATTACGCCGATATGGCGCCCGAGTACCGGCACGAACCGAAATTAGGCCTTACCAGCGGCGAGCTAGGCTTAGATCACCCGCTGCAAATCCTGCGCGACGCGCCTGATTTTCTCACCGAACGCGGACTGCTCATCCTAGAAGTTGGCGAAGCCGAGCGCGCACTGCGACGGTTCATGCCCAAACTTAGCGCGCGCTGGATCGAATTCTCGGTTGGGCAAATGGGCGTGATGGCAATTGGGCGCGCGGGGCTAGAGGCAGCGCGGGCGCTGAAACTGAGCTAGAGTTTGTTTGCCGTTTGTACCTACATCACTCACTGATTTTTCTTGGATTCCACATGCCTGCACTTTCCGTTTCTGCAACGCGCTCTGCCCGAATGGGGCTGCGCGCAACACCAGAACAAGAGGCGGTCTTGCGTCGGGCAGCGAACATTGCGCGCAAATCACTTACCGACTTCATTTTAGAGACTGCCTGCCAAGCCGCCGAACAAACTTTGCTGCTGCTAAAGGATGCGCGACGGGTGGTGCCTTATTAAGCCGAACGGTGACAAACCCTCATGCAGCGTGCCTGCCGAGGTCCATGGCAAGGCGTCGTGAGTGAGGTGTACTTGCGGTCCATGAGCGAGCAGAAACGAAGCCATGGACCTTGACAGGCGCGCCCGAAGGGAGCCCTGACCGCGCGTTTTGCTGGCAATGAGCTGAGCTCTGCATGAGGCGTTGTTTCCGTTCGTCTTAATAATCCTAGAAAAAGCAGTTGAACGGGCAAAAGGGTGCATTTTTTTGGCGTTCCAGCAAGGCGTGAGGAGGCAGCACATGTTTTATAAATGTCATGGGCATTGCCTGCAACGACGAAACAACGAAGCTGGGGCGTCAAAAAAAGTGTGCCATTTTGCTCGTAGCGACCTTCACCCACCCCGCCACTCAAACACTTGACTAAAATCGCTCAGGCCAAAAACGAGTATTTGAGTGGCGGGG
>JANNYO010000437.1:0-3004 GCA_031410115.1 Rhodanobacteraceae bacterium
CGGGTGACACTGCGCTTGCTTGACGCTGGTGGCGATCCTATCTCTGGAATTCAAATTGCTGGAAGTTGCCCAACCGGCACCGCTGGTATAGTGAATCCACCCGGGCGTACAAATGAGTTAGGCGAGACGACCGCGGATATCACCGCCGATCTGAATCGCCCGGTTACCGGGCTGAAGGCTGAATGCGTTTTCACTGCACTTGGTGCTACCGCAACAGTCAAGCTTGAGGGTTTTGACACTTGTCCAAATGGTCCATTCTCCCCTCCTGTTGTAGTCCCTGCCGGCTGCCCCACGCCAGTTGTTCCGCCAGTCGTGCCTACCTCGCTTACGGTGAGTTTGCAAAAGCCTGATGGTTCCGCCTATCTAGCCGCTGCACTGTTGCCACAGGTTCAAGTGATTGGTAACGCTGGCGGTATCAATTGTGTTTCTAGCTCATCTGCGACGGGCATTTGCGTTGGTAACGCGATACCGAGTGGAACAACCGTTGGCTTAACGGCTTCTACAGGTATCAACGGTGTTCCAAACGCGGCTTCGTTCTGCCGTTGGACCGGTGCACCAGGTTGTTTTGGTACGCAGCCTACAGTGCAAGTGAATATGACCAGTAGCTTGACGTGTGTCGCTGTATTTTCAGACACCGGACCTGCTGGATGCCCAACATTCTAAAGTTTGGCAAATGTCACTAAAAGAAACCCCGCCTTGTGCGGGGTTTTTTTATCGATTTCGTCCTGGCGTTTCGATGGATTTTGTAAATTGAATTCTACAATTTTGCAAACTGCGCCCGCCCGGCGCGACTCTGATTTTCGCGCCCCAACTTATGGCTAATCCAAGCGCCAACTTGCGCTAATTCGCCCAGCTCTAGGCCGCAGTCCATTCCCATTCCGTTAACTAGATAAACCAAATCTTCGGTTGCTAAATTTCCGGTGGCACCTTTTGCATACGGGCATCCACCCAATCCGGCGATCGAGCTATCAAATACTCTGACGCCTACTTCCAAGCTTGCCATGACATTGGCAAGGGCTTGACCATAGGTGTCGTGGAAGTGGCCTGCGATTGCGCTTGCTGGCATCACCTGTGCAACTGCCAACATCAAGGCTCGCGCTTTATTGGGCGTGCCTACGCCAATGGTGTCGCCAAGGGATACTTCATAGCAGCCCATGAGGTGCAATGTTCTGGCGATGCGTGCGACATCATCAATCGCAATTTCGCCCTGATACGGGCAACCCAAAACACATGAAACATAGCCGCGAACGGCTATTTTGTCTGCTTTCGCGCGCTCGAATATGGGCTGAAAGCGCTCTAGGGTTTGGGCGATGGTTGCGTTGGTGTTTTTTTCAGAAAAGGCCTCGCTGGCTGCAGTGAAAACTGCGACTTCAGTTGCGCCAGCGGCGCGCGCACGTTCATAGCCGACTAGGTTGGGCACCAAAACCGGATAGCGCACGCCAGATTTGGGGGTAAATCCAGAAAATACTTCTGCGGCGTCACTGAGCTGTGGAACCCATTTCGGCGACACAAAGCTAGTCACTTCAATTGCGCTATGACCACAGGCAGTCAGGCGATTGATCAGCTCGATCTTAACGCCGGTCGGCACGTTCATTTTTTCGTTTTGCAGGCCATCACGCGGCCCGACTTCGACTATGCGCACTTGGTTTGTCACGCGACTACTCCGATCAGGTGGGCGTTAAGCATAGCGACGTTTGAAACCCGTTCGTGCGATAAACTGCCGATTAAGCTTCAGCTGAGGAAACTTTTATGACCGAAATGATCCGCCGTGTTTTGACCGGCATTAAACCCACTGGCAGCCCGCATCTAGGCAACTATGTCGGTGCCATCAAACCTGCGATTGACGCGAGCGTGCAAGCGGGTGTGCACTCGTATTATTTTTTGGCTGATTTGCATGCGCTGATTGGCGGCACAGACCCGCTAAAGATCCAACGTGCCACGCTTGAAATCGCTGCCAGCTGGTTGGCGCTTGGGCTTGATCCAGATCGCGTGGCGTTTTATCGCCAATCGGATGTTTACGAAATCGCCGAGTTAAATTGGCTGCTGAGCTGTGTCGCTGGCAAGGGCTTACTCAACCGCGCGCACGCCTATAAAGCGGCAGTAGATCACAATGTTTCAGGCGGACATGACCCGGATTTAGGCGTCACTGCGGGGCTCTACACCTACCCGGTTTTGATGTCGGCGGACATTTTAATGTTTAACGCGCACGCGGTGCCGGTCGGGCGTGATCAGGTTCAGCACATTGAAATTGCGCGCGATATCGCCCAGCGTTTTAATCATGTTTATGGCACCGAGTTTTTTACTTTGCCGGAAGCGATGGTTGACGAGCACTGCGCGGTATTGCCGGGTTTGGACGGCCGAAAGATGAGTAAAAGCTACGACAATACGATCGGTTTATTTTTGCCGCCGGATCAAATGCGTGCGGCGATCGCACAGATTGTGACCAACTCCAAAGCACCTGGCGAGCCCAAAGCCACGGACGAATCCGCGCTCTTTGCGATTTATCAGGCTTTTGCCACGGATAAAGAAAGCGAGGTGTTGTCTGATGCTATGTTGGCCGGACTGGCTTGGGGTGAGGTGAAAACGACCTTGGCCGATTTGGTGGAAAGTAAAGTGGCACCGGCGCGTGCGCGCTATCAGCAGTTGATCGCACATCCCGGTGCTGTGGAAGATATCCTGCGTGCCGGTGCGGCGAAAGTTCGGCTTGAGTCGGTACCTTTTATGGCCCGCCTGCGAGATGCCGTAGGTTTGCGTTCATTGAATTCCTTAAGCCCGGCGGCAGCGCGGACTGAGCAAAAAAAATTGGCAAAACTCAGCACTTTTAAAGACAGTGAGGGCTTTCGTTTCAAGCTCGTCGCACCAGATCAAAAAACAGTTTTGCTGGAAAGCGTCGCGTTTGATGAGGCGCGCAGCTGTGGAAAAATGATGGCGTCGTTGAAAGCGGGCAGTTTGGTTTTCCGCGAGTTGGAGTTTGGTGTTGAGTGTGAAATCGATGGCGTGGTGG
>JANNYO010000438.1:0-4086 GCA_031410115.1 Rhodanobacteraceae bacterium
CGGTGCCGCGCACGTCCGCGGCAACGATGCCACCAATGGCGCCGTTCCAGGCGGGTGCGACAACGCTACCCGCTGCATTGAGGGTTAAATTCAAATACTGCGGCACGCGTACGATCATCGCACCGGCGCTGTAGGCATAGCGCAACCCGCCGGGTGATCCACCTGGTGCGCACGCTCCGCTGGTGGGGCGCGCAATATTGATGGTCTCCCCGACTATGCTTGCCACATAAACAAACTCGTAGCGCCCAGCCGCGTTGTATGCCGTGATACTGCCGTAGGTATTGGCCGAGGTACTGGTGTCGATCGTGGCACCTTGGGCTTGATAGAGCATCAGCAAATCACCCGTCGCAAGTGCTCGATTGCCAGCGACGACGCCAGAGCTTGCCGGCAGTGCTAGCGCGCTAGTTCCGCCGGTTACCAAAGTGAAGTTTGTAGCGCTAGCTGCCGTCGCTGCGTTGAGCGTGCTGTAGGCATTAATCACATTGCCAGCTGAGGCAATAGTTACGGCGCCGTCTTCGCCCGGAATTGCCTGTGCGAATGGCAGATAAGTGAGCAAAATGGTGCGGGCTAAAAGGCGTTTCATGAAGGCGACTCGGGGCTTAAGTTCGCTTACTTTGCGCCGATACAGTGTTACAAAGATGAATTTTAACAATGCGTATCAAATTTCTGTTTCTTTTTTTCAATCGCGATAAAACATTGACTTTCGCAATGACGCGGCACGTCAGATAGCGTCAAATTGCGCCCTACGCCGCCGCGAAAACCAATTCATATTCATGAAACTCGCGATTTATTTACAGAGATGAACGCGATTGGCCTTGCCACCTGTATCGACTAAGCGCCTTGTTGATCAGCAACTAGCGGCGCGCGTCCCAGCGGTTGTGCAGCGCAATCGCACCAACGCTGCCACGCGCTGCTCGGCCCGTGCCAAGCGATCACGCAGCTGATCGACATCATCATAAAAACCATCGAGCTCCGCCGCACTGATCACATCGCGGCTTTCTTCGCGCAGGAACTCGCTGCCCGTTTCGGCCAAGCTGCGCAGCGAATCTTTGGCAAATGCCAAGGTTTTGCGCGCGCCTTTGGCGAGTTGAAAGCCAATCACATCACCAAACGCGGCGACGATCGGCGCGTCCCAGTCGGGGGCAAACTGATCGGTAATTTGCTGCATTTGGCGCGCCAGTTCGGCGTCGCCACTGATATGAATTTTACCAATGCCCAAACTCGGCTTTGCCCCAGTCAGACGTGCTAAACCCATTTGCAGCAGGCTGCCCAGTTCGGTGCTGACGGACAAGTCAGCCACATCATTGCGGTCGGCATAGGCAAAACGCAGCTCGCCGGCATGCACGCGGGCGAGCAGGCGCAGCGCCGGTTGAGTAAGCTGTAGCACGACCGCGCGACCGTCCAGCTCCGCCATTTTTGCCTTCATCGCAGGGTCAAGTGCCAGCACGCCTGCCACGGCGCGCTGCAGCGCACCGATGGCAAAGCGGCCCAGTCGCTCAGGTATCACCGAATCCGTGTTCGCTGAATCCGTCATGCCTATTGCGATTCCAATGGATAAACCTTGACTTCCACACGCCGATTTTTCGCCGCGTTTTCCGGGTCACTGGCATCCGCGGGGCGGTTCCAGCCCATGCCGGCAACGGCAAATTGATTCGCCTGTAGGCTCGGGAATTTGGCAATGATCGCCTCTTTCACCGAATTGGCGCGCGCGAGTGAAAGCTCCTGCACCGCGCTGTCGGGCACATTGCCGCGCATCGATGCGTCGGTGTGGCCTTCGATCACAATCCGCGCCGCGCCATATTGCCCGGCTAAGCGGCCGACTTCTTCAACCACAAATGGAATTTGCGGGTCGTAAGGTTCGCTGATGATTTTGCCGTCTACCATGCGTTCGTTGGTTTTGCTCAAGTCATAGGAGTTCGGGAAGAATTGAATCACCACGGTTTTGGTCAAAATTTCAGCGCTTTCGCCCTGAATGGCGCTGGCCGAAAGCGGCACGAAGTTCACGCCGTAATTGCTGGTTTGATTGGCATATTTGTTTTCCGCACCGAGTTTTTTGATCACTGAAAAATCCACCAGTTGGTCGAAACTGGTTTTCGTCGCGTCTACCGCAGCGGCTTTTCGATACAGCATAAACGCGGTGTTGTAAGTGCGCTCAAAGTTCGTTGGGTTATTTTGATTGAGGAAAAATTCCTTGTTTTCGGCAAAATTGGTCGAGTGCGCATCACCCAACATGCCCAGCGCGTCCGGTGCGGGTATGCCGTAGAACTCAGCCAATAACGCTGCGACCTCCTGCTTTTTATTGCCATCTTCCAGTGCTGCCATCGCATCAAAAATCTGGCGCACCATGCCTTCAATAATCGCTGGGTGATCTTTGGCAAAATCGGCGCGGGCAAACCAAACATCGCTGATGAGCTTGTTTGCGGTTTGCGTGTTGACCAGCATGCGATTGCCTTTGACGTCGCTCAAGTTATAAATATCCGGTGCCCAGGTCACCACGCCGGCGATGGATTTATCAGCGTTGAATGCTGCCGCCGCCTCAAAGGCGTTGGCGGTGAAAATCATATTGACTTCAGACGGATTGACGCCTGAGTTAATCAGCGTGTTGAGTAAGAAAAAGTGCGAGGGCGAATTCTGCGCCAGCGCAACTTTCTTGCCGGCCAAATCGGACGCGGTTTTAATGCCGGCGCGCACAACGATGCCATCGCCGCCGTTGCTCCAATCGATCTGCTGAAACACCCGCGGCATCACGCGCGAATCTTTGCGCAGGCCCTGCACCAATAGCGGCAACATATCCACCGTCGCCCAACCGGTGTGGACTTGACCGCTGGCAAAGGCGTCGCGCATTTGCACCGGGTCGTCGATCAAAATCAGCTCAACTTTAAATTTCGAGCCATCGGCCGCAGTCCAGACTTTGCCCGGCTTGCTGCCGCCGTTGGCATACACAATCGGTGCCCAGCCGGCCCAGACATTGAGCGCCATTTTGACGGTGTTATCTTCCATCGCCGCGTAGTTCGACACGCCTTTGACTTCCGGCAAACGCGCGGCAGGTATGAAGGAATATTCCTTCACCGTGGTGGCAACACTGCTGCTGTCGGGCGCTTCGGTGCTGCCTGCGGGTGCGTCACCAGCGGCGGTGCTATCGCCGGATTGACCTTGGTCCACCGGTTGCACCACCGCAGGCGCGTCGCCAGCGCGATTTTGAAAGCGATAGAAGGCGTATCCGAGTAGGCTTAAAATGACCAGTAGGATGACGAAATAAAACGCCGGTTTAGGCTGTTGATCCATGATGTGACCTCGCTTAAGTGGTGAATACGACTAATTGGATTGCGCTCAATTGGATTGAGCTGGGCCCAGCTGTTTTTCCGCAGGCGCAGTTTGCACCGCCTGCACGGTTTCCGGGGTGCGAATACCCATCTCAACTTCCATACGTTTCAGCGCGTCTTCGGCCATTTGCCCTTCCATACGCTCTTCGGCTTCAATGCTGGCAATGCCCTGATTGCTCATGTCCGCACTGACCCGCACCGCCGCGCGGTTGCGATCAATTTTCTTTTGCATCACATCTTCTAACTGACCAAAGTCGGTGGTGACGTTGAAGTTAAAGTCTTCCGCCAACTTGGCGACTTCGGCTTCCGCCTCGCTCATCTTCAAATCCGCTTCTTGCTTGTCGATGCGGTTGCGCACATCGGCAAGTTTTTTCATCGCGTTCTGAATTTTCTTCAGATTGTTCTCATAGCTGCCCTCGTGCATCGCCAGCTGTTCCTGGTTTTGCTTGAGTTCGGATCGGCTTTTTTCCAGCTCCAGCGCAAATTTCGCCGCCGTTTCACGGTCGCCCGATTTCAAATAAGCCTTGGTTTGCGCCTCCAACTGCGCCACATGGGTTTCGTTGGTTTTAACTTGCCGCGTGACTTTTTCCACCAGCGCGCGATACATCTCAAGCCCGGTGCGCCCCTCTTTCAGCTGCTCGACGGATCGGTCGTACTCATAGCGCATCTGCGCCACCGGATCGGCTTCAAAGAACACATTCGCCAGTTTGTTTAACTGCGCGCGAAACGCCGCCCACATTTTCCCGAAAATCATCGTCTTTGC
>JANNYO010000439.1:0-4795 GCA_031410115.1 Rhodanobacteraceae bacterium
GCGGGCATTAACTGGCAGGCAAAATCCCATCGCGGTCAGTTTGTTGTGCTGAATTTTTGGGCGACTTGGTGCAAACCGTGTGTCAAGGAAATGCCGGACTTTCAAAGCTTGAGTCTGCGCCGCGACGTGGCAGTGTTGGGCTTGGCGTATGAAGACAGCTCGGAGGCCGAGTTGAAGGCGTTTCTGGCAAAACTGAAAATCACCTATCCGGTGGCAAAAGTAGATGTCTATGAGCCATTGCCTGCGCCGCTTGAGGTGCCGAAAGGCTTGCCAACAACGTTGGTGTTTGATCGCCAAGGATTGCTGATAAAAAAATTCCTGGGGCCGGTGACGCGCATGGATATCGAGAAAGTGATTGCGCCGCCTGCGGCAACGCCGATTATGAAAAAATGAGTAAAAAATGATCGGCGCGCCACACGCAGCAATAAACGCAGGCCGCGAGTTCATTGTGCACGGGCGCGTGCAGGGCGTGGGTTTTCGTGCGGCGACACAGGCTGAGGCTCGGCGATTGGCGCTGTGTGGCTCGGCGAATAATTTGCTCGACGGCGGTGTAGGGGTGCGCGCTTTTGGCAGCGAAATCGCGCTGGAGGCCTTAGCGCAGTGGCTGGCACACGGGCCGCGATTTGCCCGCGTCGAGGCATTAGCGCAGCGTGTGCTGGACGTTTGTGACGCGCCTGCCAACGGCGGCTTTTCCGTCGGAACCCAAGGCTAATGCCGCAGGCGGCGCAGCTTGAAAGTGCGCTGCAGCGCGGCGATTTAGCGGCGGCACAGCCGCTGGCTTTAGCGCTGACGCAGAAATTTCCGAATAACCCCGAGTATTGGCGCACCGCCGCGCTGATCGCGGTGCATTTGGGCGCGCCGACGGATGCCATCCGTTGCCTGCGTCGCGCGATTGCCTTGGCACCGCAATCGGGCGCGCTGCGCGCTGAGCTGGCTGCGGTTTTAGACCTACTCGGCGACACCGCCGAAGCGCAGACGCAGCTGCATGAGGCGATTCGCCTGGACCCAGGTGAGATTCGGCATCGGCTCAAGCTCAGCGCCGTGCTGTTGAGTGCTGGCAAACCTGCCGAAGCGGCGATGCTGGCGCGTCAAGTGGTGGCGCGTGCACCGGGTTTGCAGGCGGGTTGGTATGTGTTGGCGGACAGCGCCTATGCGCAGGGTGATTGGCCGGCGGCGTTGCGCAGTTTTGAGCGTGCGCTTGAACTTGCGCAAACTGGCGACGGTGCCTCGGCCAAGCTTTGGTACAACGTCGGTCTTTGCATGGGCAAACTGCATGCGCTTGAGCGCGCCGTGATTGCCTTTGATCGTGCCTTGGCGTTGGACAGCAAACTTTACGAAGCGCTTTCACAGCGCGTGTTTAGTCAGCGCAAATTGGGCGACTGGCGTAATTTGGCGGTAAACGCCGAGCGTTTGCTGGCACTGGTGCGTTTGGGCGTGCCGGGAATCACACCGTTTTCGTTTTTGGCGGAAGCCGCAACTGCGAGGGATCAGCTCAGCTGTGCGCGCCTAATGAGCAAACACGTGGCGCGCGCGGTTGGTGTCAGCGTAGACGATGCGCGGAGTTTGCCGCGTGCCGGGCGCAGCGTGCGCCAGCTGCGGATCGGTTTTGTCAGCAATGGTTTTGGTCAGCACCCGACTGGCCTATTGACCGTGGAGTTGTTTGAGCGCTTGGACGCTAAGCGCATGCAAGTCGTGCTGTTTGCCACCAGCCCGTCTGATCACGGGCCGATTCGCTTGCGCATGGCGAACGCGGTCGAGCTGATTTGTGATGTGAGCCATTTACCGGCGGCGCTTGCGGCAAAAAAAGTGCGCGAGTTAGACATTGACGTGCTGTTTGATCTGCGCGGCTATGGCGATGGTGGCGTGCCAGAGCTGTTCGCGCTGCGCCCGGCTCGCCTGGCGGTTAATTGGCTGGCCTACCCGGGCACCTTGGGTGCGCCATGGATCGACTATATTTTTGCCGATGCTGCCGTGTTGCCCGATGCGATCCGTCCAGGTTTTAGCGAATCAGTATTGCGCTTGCCCGGCACCTTCCAACCTTATGATTCGCAAGCCGTGATTGCACCGCTGCGGCCCCGCACAGACTACGGTTTGCCAAAAGCTGCGGTGGTTTTGGCCGGTTTGAACAATAGCTACAAAATTAACCCCGAGGTTTTTGCCGCGTGGTGCGATATTTTGCATGCCGCGCCGCAGGCAGTGCTGTGGCTTTTGCACGCGCCGGATGCGGCAGGTTTTGCCAGCAATTTGAATGCGCACGCGCGCGCTGCTGGTATTGATCCAGCGCGCATCGTCTGGCTGGAAAAATCGCCGCACCCGGAATATTTGGCGGCATTGACACATGCAGATTTATTTCTCGACAGCTTTCCTTACGGTGCCCATACCAGCGCCCGCGATGCCCTATTTGTCGGCTGCCCGGTGTTGACGATTGCGGGCGACACCTTCGCTGCACGCGTCGCTTCCAGCCTAAACGCCGCCGCCGGCATGCACGCTTTTAATGCTTTGAACTTGGCCGGCTATATCGCCTGTGCCACCGCGTTAGCGCAGGCACCCGAACAGCTCAAACTATGGCGCGAAAAACTGGCGCAAGCTCGCGCAACTCTGTTTGATGGTGCGCAATTTGCCGAAAATTTCATGCGCGCGGTGGAGCAAATTGATGCGTGGGCGCGGGCGGGACAAAAGCCTCAGGATGTCACGTTAACTATTGAGCCAAAATAATGTTAGTCCAGCTAACACCAAATGATGACGATGCTACGCACCAAATCCGTTAGGCTAGCTGCACGATTAACTCAACTGGAAAGCCATGAATAATCATCATTTTTCGACAATGTGTGCCGTCGCGTTTTGCGGTGTTTTTGTCAGCGCCGCCAGCGCCACGCCGAAAACCATTCGTTGTGATTCGCTGTTTGACGCCAAGACCGCAAAAGTAACCCGCAATATGGATATCGTATTCGACGGAGCGCGCATTACTGCGGTGCGCGCCGCAGGAGCCGATACTTCGGACGTGCAGGTTGCGCACGGCCTGTGCTTGCCGGGTTGGATTGATCTACACACGCATTTGACGATCAATCCGGACGGGCAGAACTATACCGAAGCATATCGCTTGAATCCGCCGGATATTGCCTACCGCGCTCAGGCGAACGGCATGGCCACACTACGCGCGGGCTTCACCTCCGTGCGTGATTTGGGCGATGGGTGGGGCGTCACGGTCAGCCTACGCAATGCGATTGCGGCCGGTACCGTAACCGGGCCGCGCATCTTTACCGCTGGCAAAGCGATTGCTACCACCGGTGGGCATGCCGATCCAACGAACGGCACGAGCATGAAATTTATGGGCGCGCCGGGGCCGGAAGCGGGTGTTATTAACGGCCCAGACCAAGCGCGCGAAGCGGTGCGCCAGCGCTACAAAGAAGGCAGCGATCTAATCAAAATCACCGCGACTGGCGGGGTTTTGAGTGTCGCGAAAAACGGCTTGAACCCGCAGTTCAATCAGGTGGAATTGGACGCAATTATTGAGACGGCAAAAGACTATGGCTTGACCGTCGCCGCTCACGCGCACGGCCCAGAAGGCATGAAACGTGCGGTGTTAGCGGGTGTTACTAGCATTGAACACGGCACATTTATGACGCCGGAAATAATGACTTTAATGAAAGCGCGCCACACTTGGTTTGTGCCGACACTTTCTGCCGGCGCCTACGTCGCAGAAAAGGCTGAAATTCCCGGCTACTACCTGCCGATCGTTGCGGCAAAAGCGCGCGCGATAGGGCCACAGATTGCAAAAACTTTGGCCGCCGCTTACAAATCCGGCGTGCCGATCGCTTTTGGCACGGACGCAGGCGTTTACCCACACGGCGAAAACGCGGGTGAATTTGAGCTGTTAGTAAACGCTGGCGTGCCAGTGCCAGTTACGGTGCAGATGGCGACTTATTTTGCTGCGCAAGTGTTGGGCGAGCAGGCGAATATCGGTGAAATTGCAGTGGGTAAGTTTGCTGATATCACCGTGGTTGCGAGTGATAGCTTGAATGACATTAAGCTATTGGCGACGCCGCTGATGGTCGTAAAAGGCGGTGTCGTTGTTTTGTCGGATCAAAACTAGCAAGTCGTCGATGTAAAAAAACCGTCGGGTTGTGCCGACGGTTTTCCGTTTTTTGCAAAACAATCCGCTACTTCAAACCCGCCGCTTTGCGCAAAGCTTCGGCACGATCGGTTTTTTCCCAGCTAAATGCGGTCGCGAAGCTGCCATCGGCGAATTTCATCTCATAAGGCTTGCGTCCGAAATGACCGTAGCTGGCGGTGGCTTGATACATAGGGTGAATCAAATCCAACATTTGAATGATGCCGTAGGGGCGTAAATCAAAGTGCGCGCGAATCAACTTCTCGATCACGGCGTCATCAACTTTTCCCGTGCCAAACGTGGTGACTGAAATAGAGGTCGGTTCTGCGACGCCAATTGCATAGCTGACCTGCACTTCGCAGCGGTCTGCCAAGCCTGCGGCGACAATGTTTTTTGCAACATAGCGCGCGGCGTAGGCGGCTGAGCGATCCACTTTCGATGGGTCTTTGCCTGAGAACGCGCCGCCGCCGTGGCGCGCCATGCCGCCGTAGCTGTCGACGATAATTTTTCGACCGGTCAAACCACAGTCGCCAACTGGACCGCCGATAACGAAATTGCCGGTCGGGTTGATGTGGAATTTGGTCTTTTTGTCGATCAGTTTTGTTGGCAAAATTGGCTTGATGATTAGCTCCATCACGCCTTCACGCAAATCTTTCAGCTTCACCGACGGATCGTGTTGGGTGG
>JANNYO010000440.1:0-1504 GCA_031410115.1 Rhodanobacteraceae bacterium
GGAGCCAGCGTGCGGCAGCGGAAACTTTCTTGTACGGATTTTGCAGCGCAAGCTCGCCGCCGTCGAGTCTAAGTTCGGCAAGTCCGAATTTGAAAAGCGGCACTACTCACTGTTAGCACTAATGTGTGCATATGGCATTGAGCTTCTGCCTGACAACATCGCCGAATGTCGCGCAAACATGCTGGAAGTCCTCGCCGGGTATCTAAATATGGATGAGTCTGACGAGATGTATCGCGCCGGCTTCTACGTGTTATCGCAAAACCTTGTCCATGGTGACGCGCTGACCATGCGCACACCGGATGGCACGCCGATCACTTTTGCAGAGTGGGGCTATCTTGGCATCGGAAAATTCCAGCGCCGGGACTTTCGTTTCGACGTTTTGACCGGTTCGTCGGCTTTCAGTGCGCAAGGGAGTGCCCAGGGCTCACTTTTCGGCCACCTCGGAAAGCATGAACTCTTCAGGCCGGTGAAAACCTACCCGCCGATGACCGTGAACGAGCTGGCTGCCCTCATGCCAGGGAGCATTCCATGAGCGACCAAGCCGGCCTGAGCTTGCGTGGTCGTAACCCAGACGTACTGATGTGCATCGCGAATTTGTCGAATGATGAGGTTTTCACGCCACCAGAGCTGGCGGGCCGCATGTTGGATATGCTCACCGAGGCTTGGAGCAATGACCACAGCGGTGCGAACCTGTGGGCTGACAAAACCGTGCGGTTTCTAGACCCGTTCACTAAATCCGGCGTGTTCTTGCGGGAAATCACTAGACGCCTGACGATTGGCCTAGCGCAGGAAATTCCGGATCTGCAAGAACGTGTGAACCACATTCTGACCCAACAAGTTTTTGGCATTGGCATTACGCGCCTTACGAGCTTACTGGCGCGGCGCAGCCTGTACTGCTCAAAATACGCCAATGGCGTGCATTCCATTGCCAAGAACTTTGCCAGCGACGCGGGTAATATTTGGTTTGAGCGTATCGAGCACACCTGGGCCAAAGGCAAATGCACATTTTGCGGGGCGAGCCAGGCGGCGCTAGATCGCGGCGAAACGCTGGAAACCCACGCTTACGCTTTCATACACACAGAAAATATCAAGACTCGGATTGCCGAGTTTTTTGGAGACGGTATGCAGTTCGACGTCATTATTGGCAATCCGCCATTCCAGTTAAACGACGGTGGCTATGGCTCTAGCGCGGCACCCATTTACCAATTGTTCGTGGAGAAAGCATTCGACCTTGAACCGCGCTACGCGGTGTTTGTCACGCCCTCGCGCTGGATGGCGGGCGGCAAAGGCCTTGATAGCTACAGAGTAAAAATGCTTACCGACAAACGCCTGCGAAGTATTGTGGACTTCCCCAAGCTTTATGAAGCGTTTCCGGGTGTGAAAATTCGCGGCGGCATTTCATATTTTCTATGGGATCGCGAACATAACGGCCCATGTTCTGTGCAAACCCTTTGGGATGGCCAGCCGATGGGGCCTGCGGTTGCGCGATATCTGGATACGTTTG
>JANNYO010000441.1:0-2745 GCA_031410115.1 Rhodanobacteraceae bacterium
CGCCCACGTTGGATCAAATTGTGGCCGAAAACTACCGCGCAGCCAAACGTAAGGAGCCTAGCTTTCTTGAGCGCTTGGCGAATTGGTGGAATTCACTTTGGGGCGAGGACGAGAAAAATGGCGCTAATTTTGATTTTTGGCGGCGCTTTATACCCACTGAAACCTTTGCGCGCGCGCTGTTTTATGGTTTGAGCGGGCTGCTGGCCGCGCTAATTTTCGTTTATGGCTGGCGTGAGCTACAGCCGTTTTTAGCCCTGCGCCGGAATGTGGCGCAGCCCAGTAAAACGCGGCCGGGCAACGCCCCAGCACCCTGGCCGCCAATACTTGTCGGCCTTTCCAGCAGATCTGTCGTGGCGCATGCCTATGCCAGCCTAGTGGCGCATTTAACCGCGCGCAAACGTCTGCCCGACGTGGTCGGCTTGACCCATGCGGAGTTGGCACAGGCATTCGCTGATGCCACAATGCCGACCGAACGCGCGCAGGCCTTTCGCGCGATCAGCAACACCGCGGCGCAAACGTTATTTACCGAACAAACCATAAGCCCGGAAGAATTAGCGCACTTTTTAGCAACCGCGAACGCGGTCGTTGCAAACACTGTTGCTGCGAACACTTTTGCGACGACAAACCTTGGCGCGCCGAATGCGTGAGCGCGCCCTAAGCCTGGCTTTAGCACTGATAGCAATTTTGCTGTTTGCCGGAATTTTCATCGAAAAAAAACCACAGCTGTCCAATTCGATGGCAAGTACGGAGGATCAAGGTGAGCAGGGACACGCGGCGTTGTTTCAATGGTTAAAAAGCCGCAATGTGCCGGTGCAGTCCTGGCGCGAACGCTGGTTTGAACTGGATAAACGCTTTAGCGCTGGACACGTGTTGGTCAGCAGCTTTCCCTATCGCATGCAGGATGAAAAATCTGGCAGCTGGCAAGATGCCCCGCACGCCTACGTTGATGCGCGCGAAAAAACCGCGATGCTGCGCTGGATTGCCGCCGGCAACACCCTTGTGCTGCCGATGGGCGCGTTCGACGCAGAAGGCAACACCGCCGATGCACGCGATGCAGCGCGCCGTGAACTGGGATATTTCGATCTATTACAAACTCTAGGCTGGACGCTTTCTGGAAGCGCCGCCGGAGAACCGCCGGTTGTGGACGACGATGCAGCGTCGGATGAGGATCAGAACGAAAGCGATGACAAGTCTCGCGCGAGCGACACGGTAAACAAGTCTCGCGCCAGCGACACGGTAAACAAGTCTCGCGCGAGCGACACGGTAAACAAGTCTCGCGCCAGCGACACGGCAGAACGCGAAGCCGCCGTCGCAAATGCCCGGCCGCAGGCGCTGCACGCGCTCGAACTGCAGCTTGCGCCGGGCTTACCGGTCATGCAATTTGCCCCTATCGCATGGGAACCCCAGGGCAGCCTGAAGCTCGCATTTGCGCCGTTAGACAGCACCGATGAGTGCCGGGCGAAAGCGCCCAGCGCGGCGGACGCGAATGACGATGCCAATGAGGACTACCAAGACAACAGCGTTAAAGATGAAGTGCCGCCAGATTCTGCCGACACCGCTGATTCTGCGACAAGCGCGGCATTTCCGATTGATCACAGTAAAGACCGCATCAGCGCAGACGGCTCAACCGTGAACAGCGGCTTTTGCGCCGACAGCGGCATGCGCCAAGCTTTGACTATTTTGCGCGCGCCAGACGACGGCAGCGCCGCCGGCTGGTGGCTACCCTTTGGCCGTGGCGGCGTGGTGGTAATCGGCTATGGCAGCCTGTGGCGCAATCCAAACCTAGCCCGCGAAGGCACCGCTGTGGCCGCTGAAAGCTTGTTAAGTAACTTTCTAAAACCCGGAGGCGTGTTGTTGTTTGATGACTATCGCTTTGGTTTGAGCAGTATTTATGACCCGAACGCGCTGTTGAAAGATCCACGTTTGTACAAAACCTTGGGCGTGGTTGGGATTTTTTGGTTGCTATATGCCGTCGGGCGCCAGCGCCGCCTTTTGCCCGTGCGTATCGCGCAGGAAAAACCATCCAGCGCCACCTTTGCGCGTGCGATCAGTGATTTTTACGCGCGCAGTTTGACCGACGTTGAGCTCGCCCATGCCTTGATCAGCCAGTTTCTAAACAGCGCCCGCGCCCACGGTGGAATACGCGGCGACGATACTGTGGTTTGGGCCCGGCTCAAACAAAACGGCGCGCTCGATCGCGGTGCACTCGAACACGCCGAGCGCCTCAGCGGTGTGCAAGCCGGGCACGATAACGTCCAGCTGACGCGGCTAATTTTGCAGCTCGAACGTAAGTTAGTGAACTACACCATCGCCAAAGAAAGCAACCGATGAAGGCAAATCCCCACACCCGCATCAAATTCTGCGGCCTAACCCGCGCCGAGGACGTGCTTTTTGCCGCAAATCTGGGCGTGGATGCGCTCGGTTTTGTTTGTGTGCGGCAAAGCAAACGCTGCGTGTCCATCGAGCTAGCCGCAGCCTTGGCAGCATTGACGCCGCCGTTTGTGCACAGCGTCGGGCTGTTTCAAAATGCCGCGCCCGATTTTGTTCGTGAAACCCAAGCACGCGCACGCTTTTCGCTGCTGCAATTTCATGGCGCAGAAGATCAAGCCTATTGCGCCAGTTTCGGCGTGCCTTTCATCAAAGCCGTGCCGATGGCTGATGCCCCTGATCTATTAAATTTCGCCTTCGCATTTGGGCAAGCGCGTGCACTGTTGCTGGATTCCCATTCCAACCTAAACGCCGATA
>JANNYO010000442.1:0-1238 GCA_031410115.1 Rhodanobacteraceae bacterium
CATGATTATTCCTTGCCCGATTCACCAAACACCCCGCCGCGAATCAGCGTGGCGATCACGTAATGCTGCTGTTCGATGGCGGGCACTTGATCTTTAAGCATCCAATTGTCCAGCAGGCTGTAAAAGTCCTGCTTTGGCTTAGGCTGACGGTAGGCTTTGCCTAAAGCGGTGACCGAGCCATAAGGTTCCACCGCAATCGGGCCCACGCCGTCTTCATCGGGGTACCAGGTATCAATGGTGCGCAGCGCGTTGCCAATTTTTTGGCTGTGCATTCCGGCAATGCCTTTGACGTCGTAAAGCACCTTGCTTTTATCGTTTTTGCCCTTGTCCAGAATCAATTCTTGACTCGGATACACCTCTTGCCCTGCGCCCATGCGCACATAGCCATGCACTTCCAACAGCGCGTAACCCTTGCCCTGTAATGCCGCTTGAATCACGGCCGCTAATTCAGCCAATGCCGTTTGCGCCGCATCCGGCACTTCAAAATCGCGCAGCGAAAAGCTTAGGCCGTCGAAATTCCAAGTCGCAGCAGCGGCGCCCTCTTTGACGTGCTTGACGGTGATGTACACAGATTCTGCGCTCATGCGGTTGCGCCATAAAAAGCGGCCGTTGGCAATATTAGTGGCGTAGCGCTTGGCCAATTCTGCAAAGTTTGTAGCTTGTGCATAGCCCGCAACGCTTTCCAAAAGCTTGGCTTGGTAGTCGGCGTTATTACAAGCATTTGGCGTGCCGGTGCCGCCCAAAATGCGAATGGTGAGCGCAGCTTTTAGGGTGTCACAGTCGGGCGGAAGGGTGGCGACGTCAACCGTTTGCAGATTTGGCTTTTGAATGTCGGCGTCCAATTTTGCCGGGTCGGTTGCACCGGCTTTTAAACGGTTTGAGATGGTGCCGCGCACAGATTTCTCGCGAATTGAAATGGCTTCCCAGCCCTCCGCTTTATCTTTGTTTGCCCAGTTGCCGGAGTAAAAAACGGCGTCAGATGGGTCCACTTTGCGTTCGAAAGCCAAGACGGATGCGGTTTTAAGATCAGTTTTTGTTGCCATGATTGAATTCCTTTTAATTTTGAGTGAGTTATTCAGCTTGTGAGTTAGTGATGAGGTAAGTGCCTGAGTCACGCCTTGGCGTGACGGATAAATCTAAAGTGCCCGGCTGCGCGTGGTAGCGCCAAAGCATGTCTTCAAGATCCGTGATGCGGTGCGGCGAGCGCCATTCGCCTAGGCTGAGCACGCTTTCGACAA
>JANNYO010000443.1:0-2309 GCA_031410115.1 Rhodanobacteraceae bacterium
CGCTGCCTTTCAGCCACAGCTCAAGCACCGCGTCTTGCTTAAAAATACGAATAAATACCGGCGCGCCAACGCTTAATTTTAAGCGCGCTGCCTCAAGCTCAAGTGCGGGCATGACGCGATTTGCCGCCTCTTGCGCGCGGCCTGCTTGTGCACCTGGAACGTTAGCAGCGACCAGAGTGAGTGCTGTCAAAAATACCCCGACCAATAAAATTTTGATGGCGCTTTTGCCACGGTGAAATCGCTTGCTACCCATGGCCTAACGCAATGCCCCGCCACCCATGCCAAACATAAAAAAGCCAAAACATGCCGCAGAAAGCAAAAACACGATCCCCATGCAAATCAGCACGCCAGCGGTGGCACGTGGGCGTTGGGTGTTGTGCAGGTAAAGCGCCAAAGGCACCAAATACAGGCATTGTGTCAAACCGATACCCAAAAACCAGCCGCCCGATGCGGCAAGGGCGTAATCGGCAAACTCTGAACCGACGTCACGCGGCAAGCTAGCGGCAATGCCGCTCACCAGCGCCAAAATCAAACCTACGGCTAAGTGCGCTAGCGCGGTGTAAGCAACGCCTAAGCCCCAGTGGTCGGCCTGACCGGCCGGTGGCGGATTCGGCACCGGCGCGGCGCTTTGATTCAATTGCGCTAATTTGTCTGCGTCATTGGGTTCCATACGAACCAGCTTAGCAGATCAGCTATGCTCAGCCGCCCTCAAATTTGGCTTGTGCGCCCGGCGCACCTGACCATCAATAAGCCGCAAATCATGTCCCGCTCTGCCTTTACCCGCAACAACCTAGCGCTAGACGCGCTTATTGGGTGCGAAAATTCCCTGATACACGGACAAGTCAGCACCGAGCCCGCTGGTTTGGGCGCGTGGATAAGCCCATGGGAAGCGGTGCCGTTCAAATCCACGTCACCCGGCTTAGCCACGTTGGCGATTCGACTGAACGGCACTGACAGCCTTGCCGACGGTGTGATTGCCAGCGCCAGCCTGTGGCCGTTTTCCGATAACGCGCTGGCGTTTGTGGTGCTGCAACACGCGCTGGATTACGCAATGGAGCCAGAGGATATGTTGGCTGAGGCAGCGCGCTGTATGCGTGGCCACGGGCGGCTGGTGATCATAGGTTTTCGCAGTTTTAGCGCCGCGCGCTTATCCGGCATCAAGCGCGCGCGCAATTGGAAAAGCGTCACGCCGCAGTGGGCCACAGCCAGCAGTTGGGCGCGCGCCTGCCGTGCGTTGGGGCTGGCTGATATTGAAATTACCCGCGTTGGCGTCGGCTGGCCTTGGCTTACGCCGAGTGCCACTGGTTTGAGCGCAACGCTCGGCCGCATCCTGCCGAATTTGGCCAGTGTCTATGTATTGAGCGCGCGCAAACGCGGCGTTCGCGCGCGCCCGGTGCTGCGGGCAGTTCCGATTCAATCCGCACGGCAGCCTGCACTAAACACCGCCGGATTAACCCGAGACGCCAGCCATGACTGATCAAGCACTCGCCACTGCAAGCCATCAAGAGCCCGCCGGTACCCTGCCGCGCGTTGATATTTACACCGACGGCGGCAGCTCGCCCAATCCCGGCGCCGGGTCATGGGCGGCGTTGCTGCGCTATAACGGCGTTGAGAAAGAGATATCTGGCTACGTACCCGACACCACGAACAATCGTATGGAGCTCAGTGCAGCGTTGGAGGCGCTGCGCGCGCTGACCAAACCTGCGCATGTCCGGCTGCACACCGATTCGCAATATTTGCAAAAAGGCATGCAAACGTGGATCGAAGGCTGGGTCATGCGCGGCTGGAAAACCGCCGATAAAAAACCCGTGCTCAATGCCGATATTTGGCAGGCCCTGCTGAGCGAATCCAAGCGCCACCGCATTGAGTGGATTTGGGTGCGCGGCCACAATGGGCACGTGGATAACGAGCGTGTTGATGCGCTGGTGCGTCGGGCTCGGGAAACCAAAGGTAAATTGGTTTGAGCATGCGCCAAATCGTTCTAGACACCGAAACCACCGGCCTTGAGCCGGATTATGGCCACCGAATTATTGAAATTGGCTGCGTCGAGCTCAGCGGGCGCGGCGTTGGGGAATCGGTTTTCCATCGCTATCTCAACCCCGAGCGCGACAGCGATGCGGGGGCTTTTGACGTGCATCAGCTGAGCCGCGAATTTTTGTCCGACAAGCCTTTGTTTCGCGACGTCGCGGTGGCATTTCTGGACTACGTCAGCGGTGCGGAACTACTGATTCACAACGCCGCCTTCGATGTTAAATTTCTCGATGCTGAGCTGAAACGACTCGGCCTTGGGCCGCTGGCAAAACACTGCA
>JANNYO010000444.1:0-6470 GCA_031410115.1 Rhodanobacteraceae bacterium
CTGGGCGATTTATGCGCCCAGACATTGGCTGGCGCGCGATTTAGCTGCGCCCCTTACTTCACAGCGGCGATCACCTTAAAGCCCTGTGCCGCCGCTAAAGTTCGCACGTGCTTAAATTTCTGACTTAAGCTTGCTTCGTAAGCCAAATGTTGATTTGCAACGATCAAAAGTCGGCCATCGGTGCGCAATGCGTCGCTGGCACTGCTGATGAAGCGCAGACCCAAATCCGGCTGGTCGGCGCGCCCGACGTGGAAGGGCGGGTTGCTCACGACAAAATCCAGGCCGCTAATGCCCAGGCCGACAGTGACGTCATGCCAATGAAAATTCAGCGTGCACGCACTGAAACGCGCTAAATTTTTCTCTGCCAGGGCGAGCGCGCGATGGTCGGCTTCAAAACAATCAAAGTGGCGAATCGCCGGATTGCTTTGCAGTAAACGTGCCGATAAAAAGCCGTAGCCGCAGCCTAAATCTGCGCCATGTCCGGCTAAATCATGCGGCAAATGTGCCGCAAGCAGGTGCGAACCGGCGTCGATACGATCCCAGGCAAATACCCCTGGGCGACTTAAAAATTCACCGTCAGCAATGGCCTGAATTTGATCCAGTATTAGCCAGCTATGCACCAATTCGGTATCGAGATTGCCGGCATCTGCCCATAGCACGCGGCACTTGGCTTTTGATTCGCAGCGAACGCGCCGAAATAGCGCTTCGCAGTCAGACTGCAATGATCGTGCGCCTTCGGTGTTTTGTTGCGCGGTAATCAAAATGCCGCCCGGCGTTAAGCGCTGCGCTGCTTGCGCCAATAGCGCACGATTTTCCAAACGCTGACGCGCGGGTAACAGCAAAATTCGGTCGTACAGATCGTTGTTTTGCGGCGGAATTTCGGCAGTCGTGTTGAGTCCATTTGCCTGCAACGCATCGTTCCAGGGTTTAAAGTTTTGCACGCAACTTAGCCCGCTAAAATCGCGCAGCTCCGGCGACATTCGCGCCCGCAAAAACAGGATTTTGCTGGGTTTGGTAATCGGCGGCAGGTGGTTTTTAATCGCCCAGTGCAGGGTTTCAATCGCGGGTTCAATCACGTTACTGGCTCTAGCACGTCGCCAACGCAATGCGCGCGCCGGGTGCTAAAACCCGCCAGCCGCGCGCCGTGATCGCTTGCGCCTCGTCTTGATTGTGCTGGTGATACAAATACATCCGCGCGCGCAGTGCTGGTGAATATTCACGCTCTAAGTCCTCCACACCGCTGTGTGATGGGTTTGCCAGCAGCGTACAGTCATGAAATAGCGTTTCATTGCCCGCGCCAAAGTGCGCAAAAACTTCCGGAATCGGGCGGGTATCGCCGCTAAACACAAACTGCCCCGGCAACGCCAAACCAAAGGCGGAATTTGGTGTGTGGTGGCGCACGGGAAAGACTGAAAAGCATAAATTTGCGTGGTAAAAAAAACCGCTGACCGGAATCAGCTGGAACGCATCCCAGAAATTGCGGCCGCCTTCGGCCAAGCCGGGAAACTCTGCCAAGCGCGCATGCAGCATGGCAACTAAGCTGACCGGCACGAACAGTTTGATCTGTCGTTGCGCGAACGTCGCTTGATAAAAATAGTTTTCTAGCCCAGCAATATGATCCAGATGCGCATGCGTCAGAAAAATACTGTCCGGCAATTGTGCATAGGCGGCGCGATATCGATCCGGCGTGCTTGGGCCACAATCAATTAAAAGTTGCGCGGAATTATTTTGTTCAAGCACCGCGCTGGCTGAGCCTAAAGCCATCGAACTGGCGCTGCCGGTACCTAAAAAATGCATGGCGAAGCCTGTGACTTGCGTTGCGTTGTTCATCGCGTTTGCACCATTTGTAGTTGATATGCCCCCAACAGCGCGGGCATTAATTCGCTGGCAAAATCTTTGCGCGCAGCGAAGCCTAACTTCGTCAGCGAGCGTAGCAAACGCGCCAAATTCGCCTGCTGCCACGCGGCCCTGGGTGCGCGCAGTTTGCAGCGGTCAAAATCGATCAGCGCCGGGCCGTTGTCGGTTAGCAAAATATTGTGCGCGTTTAAATCCGCGTGCCAAACCGCTTGGGTAAAAATGCGCGCGCCGTGAAAGCGCGCCAACATCTGGCCTATCGCACTGAAATCAGCGGCGCTGGCGCTTTGCACATGCGCTGACAGTGGATTCGCCCCAGGCAGCCACGCGGTCAAAATATCCGCACGGTAGCTCAGCCCTGAGCGCACGAAGCGCGCCGCGAGTGGCGCGGGCACGGGTAAACCATGCGCCAACATCAGGTTTAACAGCCGCAGCTCGCGAAAGCAGCGGGTGCGCTCGATGCCCATAAACGTGTAGCGATCTTGCCAAAGTGCGCCAGTCATGCCGCCGCGCCGGTAGTGGCGCAACGCTGCAGTGCCAAAGCTGCCCATGACTTTAAAAGCCTGACCACGGCCATCCCGCAGCGCATGGGCGGCACTGCCATAGTGCGCCGGATCAAAAACCGCCGTCAGCGCCTCAGTCACCCGCGCACGATCAATCAAAGCCCAACCGCCTGCGCATGGTTCCAGTATCAACGTCTTGCTTGATGGCGACACGGAAATATCAGTCTCGCCGGAAGGCGACACGGAAACATGAGTCTCGCCGGAGGGCGACACGGAAATATCAGTCTCGCCGGAAGGCGACACAGAAACATGAGTCTCGCCGGAAGACGACACAGAAACATGAGTCTCGCCGGAAGGCGACACGGAAATATCAGTCTCGCCGGAAGGCGACACGGAAAAAAGAGTCGCAGCGCGTGCAGTTTCATCCGCAGCCGTGGAGGTCGTTTTGGTTACCATGCGGCGAAGTTTATCGACGTTATGCCCTGGCGGGGCGAATCCAAATGAATGTATGCCTATTTCGTCTATCCGCGCTCGGTGATGCCACACATGTGTTGGCCCTAATTGACGCGATTCAGCGTGATGCTAAAAGCCAGCACTGGCGATTGGTTTGGGTGCTTGGGCCGGCTGAGGCAAAATTAGTCGCCGGCCTTGCGGGTGTTGATTTAGTTGTTTATGACAAGCGCAGTGGCTTAGCGGGGGCATTGGCCTTGCGCAGGAAATTGCGCCACATGTTGGGCGGCGCGGCGTTTGATGTGCTGTTACAGCTGCAACTCGCGCTGCGCGCCAATATCGTTAGCCGCCTAATCCCAGCACGGCGACGGATCGGCTTTGATGCGGCGCGCAGCAAAGAATTGCACGGCTTGGTGATAAATGAACGTATCGCCGCAGGCGCAGGCCCACATGTCTTGGATGCAATGCTCGGCTTTTTAGCGCCGCTAGGCGTTAGTCGTCCGGCGCAATTACAGTGGCCGCTGATGATTCCCGCTGAGGCGCATACCTTTGCGCAATTGCATTTGCCCGACGGCGCCCGATACTTGGTCATCAGCCCCTGCTCCTCGCACCCACTGCGCAATTGGCTGCCGCAGCGCTATGCCGCAGTCGCCAATTATGCGGCTGAGCAGCTCGGATTAGTGCCGGTTTTAGTCGGCGGCAAAAGTGCTATTGAAACCACTATGGCAGCGGCAATTCGCGCCGATTTACGTGTGCCGTACATCGACTTGGTTGGCAAAGACACGCTCAAACAGCTGCTCGCGATACTCGCGCGGGCAGCTGTGGTGCTGAGCCCAGATTCCGGCCCCGCGCACATGGCGCAAGCGCTGGGCACGCCGGTCGTTGGGCTGTGCGCGGCCACCGACCACGCGCGTAGCGGGCCCTATCGCAGCCAAAATTTTTGTACCGCGCACTTTGCCGATGCCGCTGAACGCTTTTTGCATAAACCGGCAGCGGCGTTACGCTGGGGTCAAAAAATTGAACGCGATGGCGTCATGGCACTGATATCGACCGCCGAGGTATGCACCTTGATTGCTCGTGCGGCGTCAGGAAATCGCCTGAGTTAAGCCTTAGCTTGTGCGCTTGAGCATGGCAAACTGTGGCGATGCGACTTCGATTAAAACTACTCCTCATCGCGCTGGTCGCGGCAGTTTTTCCTTTTGGCGGCCTACGCTTTGTTGCGCAAATGGAAGACACCTTGCGTCAGGGCGAAGAAGGCGCGCTATTTGCCCAAGCGCAAACCCTGGCACGGGCAGCGGTGGCGCTGGATTCTGAATTGCTCAGTACAGCAACGGCCCCGGGGCGAATTTATGCGCAGGACATTGATTTTGAGCTGAGCGCCGATGGCTATGTCGAAGACTGGGCGCGGATCGTGGCGGAGCCGCAGCGCTTTGGTGTCGGTTCGCGTTTGCCAGTCGATTTTTTAGCCGCGCGTAGCAAGGGCGCGCTGTATTTATGGTTTTCGATTGGCGATTTGACACCGGTTTGGCTCGATGCCTTCACCGCCTACCCAGAACGCAGTGATCACGTGCTGTTTGATTTAGACGGCGCGAGCTATCGCATTGCCTGTCCAGGATCAGGCACCGCAGCGGTGCTTGCACTAGATCCAGCCAGCCCACAGCTGCCCGCCGCCGCCTGCCAAAAACGCCAGCGTGGTTACAATGTTGAGCTGCGCATTCCAACGTTGGCAAAACAGAACAGCCTCGGTTTTCGCGTGCTGGATTTTCCCGTTGCCGGTGCAGATTTGCCCCAGGCACGCACCGGCACTTTGGATGCAACGCAAGCCTTAGTGCGTTGGCCAATCGTTGGAGCCAGCGTCGATAGCGCGCGTCTTGCCGCACTTTTGCCGCCGGGCGTGCGCATGCGCATTATCTCGCCAGATCGCATGGTGCTGCGCAAATCAGGCTCGCTCGATGCGCGCGAAACCTTGACCGATTCTGAGCTGAGCTTTCGCCGCTGGCTGCGCGCGTGGGTTTATCGGGCGCTGTTGGCACCCAAATTAGCGGACCCAAATGCCTATCGCTTTGATGTCTTTAAACTGCAAAGCGCAGCGAGCGAATCTGCGCTACAGGGTAAATTGAGCGCCGTTTGGCGCCCGGCGGGGTCGCGCGCGTCGGTAGTGTTGGCAGCGGCTGTGCCACTGCGCGCGGATGCGCCTGGGCAAGGCGCGTTGATGCTGGAAAAAACTTCTGATGCGCTTCTGATCTGGAGCAATCGCGCGCTCGGCAGCCTTATTTTCGGCGGCGTTTTGGCCATGCTGATGGCAGCTGCCATTTTATTTGGTTACGCCGGCTGGCTGAGTTTTAGGATTCGCAAACTGAAAACAGCCACAGAAAACGCGCTGACGCCGGAAGGTCAGCTGCGCGGCAATTTTCCAAAAAGTCGCACCGTCGATGAAGTCGGGGATTTATCGCGCAGCTTCGGAAAGTTATTGGAGCAACTCGGCGAATACAACGACTATCTGCGATCACTAGCCAGCAAGCTCAGCCACGAGCTATCCACGCCGCTTGCGGTGGTGCGCTCTAGCTTAGAAAATCTTGAGCACGAAAATATCAGCGCGGGTGCCCGTACTTACGCGCAGCGCGCCCGCAGCGGCGCAGAACGGCTCGTGCAAATTTTGCGCTCCATGAGCGAAGCGACGCGCATGGAACGCGCGATTGCCTCCGCCGAAGGGGAAACTTTCGATCTGCGCGCGGTAATTACCGGTGCCACAGCGGCATATCGCGATATTGCCGGCAGCCGCCAGATTGTGTGCGAGGTGCCGAGGGATCCAGTCAATCTTTTCGGCGCGCCCGAGTTGATCCATCAAGCGCTCGATAAGCTGGTCGATAACGCACTCAGTTTCACCCCAGAAGGCGGGCAGATCACCATCGCGCTGCAGATGATTGAGGGCGCGATCACCCTAGCCGTTACCAACCCCGGCCCGCGCTTACCGGAAAAAATGCGTGGGCGGTTATTTGATTCACTGATCTCCATGCGCGATAGCAAAGCTGGCAGCTCGCATCTGGGCTTAGGGTTGTACATCGTGCGCTTGATCGCCGAATTGCACGGCGGGCAGGCAAAAGCGCAAGACTTGCCAGATAACTCGGGCGTCGTGTTTACTTTGAATTTGGTGGGGATTCGGGTGTAGGGTCTAATCTCGCTACGAAAGTGGCCCTGGTATAGCCCGGCATTTATTGCTATCTTTGATAGCAACTCAAATCGCCTTAATGGGAAACTTTATGCACAGCCTACTCATTCGGAAAATAACACCTGAGTTAAAAACCCGCCTGCACGCGCGCGCCGCGCTACATCAACGCTCAATCGAAGCCGAAGCACGCATGATTTTGGCGGACGGTTTGGCTGAACCTGCGCAGCCAGCGGCGCATTGGGTCACGCAAATGACCGCATTGTTTGGAAGTGAAAACGGTGTTGAATTGTTGTATTTTCGCGAGTCGCCAGGCGCTGGGCCGACCTTTACACAGTTTTGACGGCCTAATTGCGGCGATCGCGCGTGCGCGAGGGTTAGTCGTCGTCACCAGAAATAGCGCCGATTTTGAAGATTGTGGGATAACCGTGATCAACCCTTGGCTAGTCTGATCACCGCGTCATTTGCATCTAGTTGCCTAGCGCTTAGCGTAACGC
>JANNYO010000445.1:0-2064 GCA_031410115.1 Rhodanobacteraceae bacterium
CAGCACATGGGCGGCAATATCGAAGTCCGATCCACTTTAGGCGATGGCTCGAGCTTTATTTTTACTATGCCCTGCGAAACTGCCGCCGCGATTGAATTGGGCGCAACACCCAGCGCCAAGGTGCTGATTGTTGACGACGATACCGATATTCGCGAGCTGCTGTGTGCCGTGCTTGAGCAAGACGGCTTCAGCGTCGCCGAAGCCAGCAATGGCTCGGAGGCAGAAGAACGTTACAGATCCTTGTCGCCAAGTGTAATATTGCTTGACATGCAGTTGGGTGCAGAACATGGCACCGCCGTTGCACGGCGGCTGCGAAAGCTAGGCTGCGTATCGCGGATCGTGGCGTTGTCGGCGAGTAACAGTGATGAAACCGCGCGCTTGGCATTAACATCTGGATGTGACGCATTCTTGAGTAAACCTGTAGATTTCGCCAGATTGAAAGAACTGATGCAGGAACGTTAATGGATCCAATCATGGCGCAACTTCGCGCCCGCTACATCGCAAGCTTTCCCGAGAAGCGCGCGCTGCTTTTGGCCGCTTGGCAGGCCATTCCAACGCATCCAGGCGCCAAGATTGATTTGCGCGTGCTGTGTCATAAACTTGCCGGATCAGCGCCGATGTATGAGTTCAACGAACTCGGAGCCGCCGCACGCGAAGCGTGCACGGCGATAGACGACAATTTTGAAAGTGCAACGATTGCCCTTCAAATTGAAGCCATCTTGGCGCTTTTGGCGCGCGAATAGTTGGTAACTAGCCTGCGCAAATAGCATGGGCCACGCGCTTTGCTTGCTATGATGTCGCCCAAGCAACATTAAGGTGCGTGTTATGGCCAATTGGATGTTTTGGTTACTGGTGGGCTTGTCAATTGCAAGCGCGCTCGCATTTGCTGTGGTTTGGAAAATGCAGCAATCCTTTGCGCGCGAGCGGGCAATCAAGCGGTTTTTAGACACCGCCGATACCCTGGAGCGCGATTTATACGATTGCAAAAAACGCATGCAGGCCATGCAAGACTGGCTCGCACGTTTTCCCAGCGAAGGCACGCGTCAAGTCAGTGGCTTGCTCAATGCGGATGCATCGGTGGCAACTGCGCTGAAACTGGTGCTGTCGCGTCGGCTTTGGTTACGCGACCAGCACAGCACCGCAAGCTTGGGTGAACTCAAAGCTGCGCAGGAAAATTTGGCTTCCTCCTCGGTCAGCCTTGCCGACAACATATCGAAACTAGAAACCATGCGCGAAGAACTTGAACGCGCAGCCGACCAGCTAGAAACCGCCGCCAAAGCCGCTGATCGCAGCGCGATGGTTGCCAGTGGCGTCGTTGCAGGCACACACAGTCACACGATTCATTGAGCTGATGGGTTTGCCCGCAGAATTGATCCTTGGGTCCACCAGCATCTACCGCGCTGAACTACTTCGGCGTTTGGGTTTGCCGTTCAAAACCATACGTCCAGACGTCGATGAAACGCC
Organism: Rhodanobacteraceae bacterium; assembly: GCA_031410115.1. Classification (GTDB taxonomy): domain Bacteria; phylum Pseudomonadota; class Gammaproteobacteria; order Xanthomonadales; family SZUA-5; genus JANNYA01. The sequence continues at coordinate 1,465 of JANNYO010000445.1, forward strand.
ATTATCGGGCGAAGCGCCGCGCGCACTTGCCGTGCGTCTAGCCCGCGAAAAATGTCGAGTGGTAGCGATTAAATTCCCAAGCGCCATTGTAATCGGCGCCGACCAAGTTGCAGATCGCGCAGGCGTGTGCGTTGGCAAAGCGGGCAGCCGCGACAATGCAATAATTGAGCTGCAAAAAAGCAGCGGGCAAACACTGATTTTCCATAGTGCGGTTTGCGTGGCATTCCAAGGCGTCGAACATGAATTTGTCGATGCAACCACGTGTGTATTTCGAGCATTGCAACGCGCCGAAATAGAGGCCTATCTAGATGCCGATCAGCCCTATGACTGTGCCGGCAGCATCAAAACCGAATCCTTGGGAATTTCTCTTCTTGATCGCATGGAAAGCCAGGATCCGACCGGCGTGATTGGCTTGCCGCTGATTGCGCTGGCGCGGGTTTTGCGGGAGATTTAAAATACACGCAAACGTCAATGTTTCGATGTGGAAATCTCGATATTGATTTGAAGTTGCGGGACATTCGGCGCCGCGACGGCGAGCGCGCCAAGCTGACGTCAAAAGCGGTAAATCTTCTGCTGATCTTAGCGGAGCGACCGAACCAG
>JANNYO010000446.1:0-2018 GCA_031410115.1 Rhodanobacteraceae bacterium
TGGAAGACGCATCAGCCGCTGCACAAAGGTATCTCTATGCGGCGCCCGTAACCCCGGTGAAAACCAGGGGCCATTGATCAACTCTCGTCACACAGCGCTAGCCGCGCTGCGTGGAGCGTGTCGTCGATTCTAGGATTGCCAAAAATTCGCAATCAGCGCGAGCATGCTGCCCGCTTTGACTTTGCCCGGTGATTTGACTTTGCCCGCTGAGAGCTTGGTTAAAACGTCATGCTCGCCTAGACCTACTGGCTTGCCGGTAACAATTGACGCCGCCATCGCCGCCATACGCACCATTTTGCTGTGCGGTGCGTCCCAATACTCGGCGGCCGTGGGCACAATTTTGAGTAGGCACAGGTTCGGCGAATCAGGGCCATCAGGAAACCAGGCCTTCGCTGCCGGCGTCCACAAGCGCTTCATGCGCGCATGATCTGTATGAATTTCACCGTGCCCAGAGATGGATACGAAGGTGCCACGGTCGGCATCGGTAAACGCCAAATTTAGCGCGCACAATTGTTTGACTTTCGCGGTTTGCGTGCCGGTAAAAAACCAGATGGAGCCATCGCTCGCCATTTCTAGCGGTGCCATCGGGCGGCTGACGAGTTCGCCGTCGTCATTGCTTGTGGTCAGCATGGCAAAGTGCATGTGTTCAATCAACTGGCACAGGTGCACACGATCTGCCCCGGTTTGCGTTTCGGTTTTCATTAACTACTCCTGGTTTTTCATCAGCGACTTTGCCGCCGCACCGGCGGCGCCGGCGAATATGGCACCCCAAGAAACAGCACTGGTTGGCAAAGCCTGGACGGGTGGCGTGGTGGTGGCGATTGATGACACAGTGGCGCTGGATATGTTCACGATTGAACCTAAAAGTAGGATGGTTTTGTCGCCTCATTTGCTTTGGCAAAAAAGGGCTGACTCGTCTGCGGGCAGCGTTATCCACGGCGCGCGTTTGAGTGCCAAAACTTTACTGCTTCATCCCGCCAGGCTCGGTGCGCTATCGCACTTTAGCTGCGCGTAGGCCGCACGCGCGTGTCAGCAAAACGGTCTATCCCTGCACATTAGTCGGTGTGCGCGCCAATATGTGCCCCGGTGGCGGTACGCGCTGCAAACGCCAGTGCGTCATCCAAGGTTTGCATAAAATTGCGCACCCGAATGGGCTTGGTTAAGTAGTGGAAAAAGCCCAGCTGCAGCCCTTGTTCAATGTCGCCCGGCATGGCATTAGCACTCAGCGCGATCACTGGAATGTGCTGCGTGCTGGGGTCGCGCTGCAAGATTTGCAGTGCTTGGATGCCGCTAATGCCGGGCAAATTAATGTCCATCAAAATCACCTCGGGCTGCAAGTTGCGGGCGAATTCCACCCCAACGCTGCCATCGGTGGCGCTGAGTAGGCGCAAATCTGGGCGCATCGCTACCAATTGCTCGACTAGCTCTAAATTCGCCAGGTTATCTTCAACATACAAAAGCGTGCGCACGGCATTGGTATGTTCACGTTGAATATCGCTGCTGTTTACCGGCTGCACCGGCGGTGCGACTTTTTCCGGCTGCGCGCAAGATAGGTGTAGTTCCAGCCAAAATAAGCTGCCCACATCAACTTGGCTCTCCACGCCGATGCTGCCATCCATCAATTCCACTAGGCGTTTGGTGACGACTAAGCCGATGCCGGTGCCCTCCTCCGCGCCGCCTTCCCGGCCTAAACGGTTGAAGGGTTGAAATAAGTGCGCGATTTGTTCGGGGGCCATGCCGGCACCGGTGTCGCGCACGCCGATGCGTACTTTATCCGTGGCCGCGTCACATTCGATGCTCACCGTGCCATTCGGGCGGTTGTATTTGATCGCGTTGATGAGCAAATTAAGCAACACCTGCTTAAACCGGATGCGATCAGCGCTGACGAAAAAGCCGCGCTGCAAAGTTGGAAAATTCAACGTAATGCCGCGCTTTTGCGCCTGCGGCTCAATCATGGCGCGGCATTCCAACAGCAGGTCTGCCATTGCGACCGGCTCACGCGAAAGCAACACTTTGCC
>JANNYO010000447.1:0-3237 GCA_031410115.1 Rhodanobacteraceae bacterium
GCGCTCTGAAGATTTACGAACGGTGATCATTGTCAAATAGTCCTATCTATTAGATGCCAAAAAGTTGAAACGCGATCAGGGTTTCTCGTACAAAGTCCAGATTGCCCCACGCGCCCACATTTTATCTGTTGATTCGTTTGCCAAGGCAAACAAAACTCCTATCCATGCCATTTGCGCCAGCGATAAAAACCATACACCAATGCCACCATTGCAGTCAGTGTGGCCGGAATCAACAACGCCGAATAGCTGAGAAACCTAAAGGCGGTGGCGCCAGCGATCCCCCCGCAGAGAAAGCCTGCGATTACCGTCAAGCAAAGGCTGAGCCGGCGCATGTCGACCGGCAGGCCGCGCAGAAAGTGGCCCACAGCTATGCCCAGATCGGTGAACATGCCGGACACGTGTGTCGTGCGTACGACTGCACCACTGTAGGTGCTGACCATGGCGTTTTGCACGCCGCAGGCGCAGGCGGCGGTGTACATGCCATACGAGCTAGCTTGCGTCAGCAGTGGAACGGATGCAAACAAAAGGATGGAAACTAACAACAGCGCCGCGCCGTATCTGCGCCCAAGTTGCAGCGTACTGTCTTGGATGATGAAGCCGCTTAAGGAACAGCCCAGAACAAAAGTACCAATCAATGCCGCGAAATGGAGCGCGCTGGTGAAATCGGCGGCTGCAAGCGCCGCAGCTAGCATCGAAGTGTTTCCGGTCAGATGGGTAATGGCTTGGTGATCGAAACCAAGCAGGCCGACGACATTGACCATGCCGGCGACGAATGCTAACGCCCACGCGCCGGTCCAAACCCATCGAGGAAGTTTCGTGATCATTGATCACGATAGCACCCGCACTCGCATCGCATCAACCCCGTGCCGCAGTGATTTTGGCAGCATCGGGCCGCGTCCGAAGCGCGCGACTACTGCAACAAAAAGCAGCAAAGCTGGCCGAGCTGCAATCCGGCGCGGCCGCGGCGGATTGTGCGCTCGCCAACATATCGTTCGGCGCAAAGCCTAAGCGCGACAGCACACAGATGCATGTGCGTGTAGCGCGCACCCTCGCCGCTGCAGCGCGAGCCCAAATGAGCAACCCCGATGACTGATCCATCCATCATTGACGCAGCCGCGGTTGCCAAAGCACTCGATACCGATCTTGAAATCGGGCTGAGCGCACAGTTCGCCTCAGAGCGCTTGCAGAAAAACGGCGCGAACGTGCTGCGGTCGGCGCCGCCCGAGCTAATGTGGCGGCGCGTGCTGCGGCAGTTTCAAGACCCGTTAGTTTATTTATTGCTCGGTGCGATAGTGATTGCGCTGATTGCGTGGGTTATTGAAGGGCGCGTGGGGCTTCCGCTCGATGCGCTGGTGATTGCTGCGATTGTGTTGCTTAACGGCGGGCTGGGGTTGCTTGAGGAAGCAAAGGCGCGAAACGCCGTGGCAGCGCTGGCGCGCATGACCGAAGCCAATTCAAGCGTGTTACGTGATGGTGAAACCAAGCGCGTGCCGAGCTCCGAGCTAGTTACCGGCGATGTGCTGGTGCTAACCGAAGGCGATTCTGTCGGCGCTGATGCCCGCCTATTTCACGCTGCGAGTTTGCACGTACAGGAAGCTTCGCTGACGGGAGAAAGTGCAGCGGTATTGAAAGAAACGGCCACGCTTGCGAGCGCTGCAACATTGGGTGATCGGCTCAACATGGTTTTTAAAGGCACTGCGATCGTGCAGGGCACCGGCCGCGCGGTGATTACGGCGACTGGCATGGACAGCGAAATGGGCCACATCGCCACGCTGCTGGAAGCGACAGTCGAGGCACCGACGCCGCTGCAAATTGAAGTTACGCGTTTGGGTCGAATGCTTGGAATCGCAGTATTGATGATTGCCACCATCGTCGTTGGTAGCATCCTAATGATGTCGGAGATTCGAAGCGCCTCGGGCTTGATTCCGGTGCTGCTGCTGGGCGTTTCGCTCGCGGTAGCCGCCGTGCCAGAGGGCTTGCCGGCGATTTTATCGGTCGTGTTGGCGCTTGGCGTGCAGCGTATGGCGAAGCATAAAGCCGTGGTTAAGAAGCTATCGTCTGTGGAAACATTGGGATCGGCTACGGTGATTGCATCGGATAAAACCGGCACACTCACTAAGGCCGAGATGACCATTGAGCGCGTGATCACGGCTTCTGGCAGCACCCATATCAGCGGTGTGGGCTATGCGCCGGAGGGTGCGGTACACAGTGACGCGAAAACGGCAAATGCTGCAAACGCGGCGCCAATCGGCGCACTGCGTGAGGAGCAAATTGTGATGCTGAGCGGCGGCAGCTTGGCGGGCAACGCCAGTTTGGACAAAGCCGAGGACGGCGCATGGTCCATCCACGGCGACCCCACCGAGGCCGCGTTCTTAGTCGCTGAGCGCAAGCTCGACGGCGATGGCATTCGTGCGCGGCGCGAGCGCCGTTTTGAGCGGGTCGGTGAAATTCCGTTTAGTTCCGAACGAAAAATTATGTCCACCGTTGAACGTGATCATGAGCATCATGATGAGCTGGTGCTCATCACCAAGGGCGCTCCAGACGTGCTGCTATCGCGCTGCGTAAGCGTACGGGTGGGCATGCAAACGCAGCCGCTCGATGACGCGATGCGCGCCAAGCTGATGGCGGATGTCGACAGCCTAACGAACGCCGCGCTGCGCACGCTGGCAGTGGCGTATCGTCCGCTTGCTGCAGATGAATCCAACGCGGCCGCCGCGCCCACGCCGGCATTGGAGCGCAATCTGATCTTCGTCGGCACGGTTGGCATCATTGATCCCCCGCGCCCAGAGGCAAAGCTTGCCATTCAAGAGGCGCACCGCGCGGGCATTCGCGTGATTATGATTACCGGCGATCATCCGCGCACGGCCGAGCGTATCGCGCAAGATCTTGGGATCATCGGGCCCGACGCGGCCGCGATTACAGGCGCTGCGCTTGCGCAACTCGACGAAGCCGGTTTTGCCGCTGCAGTGACTGCGACATCCGTATTCGCCCGCGTCGCACCGGCGCACAAATTGCGCATCGTGCAGGCACTGCAGGCCAGCGGCAATGTGGTGGCAATGACCGGCGATGGCGTGAACGACGCGCCCGCACTGAAAGCTGCTGACATTGGCATCGCGATGGGGATTGCCGGCACGGAAGTCAGTAAAGAAGCGGCAAAAATGATTTTGGTCGACGACAACTTCGCAACCATCGTGGAGGCGGTGCGTGAAGGTCGCCATGTGTTCGATAACATCAAAA
>JANNYO010000448.1:0-4881 GCA_031410115.1 Rhodanobacteraceae bacterium
ACAGATTTGCGCCCGGGCTGAGTGCGGTTTGATCAATACCAAACCAACCGGCGGGTTTGATTAAGCGCATGTTGTCAAAGTCACTGAGCAACCACTGGGCATTGCCCAAAAAGGCAAAGCGATCCGAGTATCCTGTGCTGCCATTGAGCGCGCCGCTGGGCCACAGGTGCGACTCAATTTGAGTTCCAGAGGTATCGGTTTTACGCAACAATAACTGTACGCCCGCGTTGTCAAAAACCGGTTCGCTCAAGTCGCTATTGACCGCAGCCAGCCAAACGTTAGTGGATTGATCAACGGCGCTGTAGCGCATCAGGCGCTTATTGGCGCCATTGAGCTGGGTGAAAATAATCGCGCTGCCGTCCGCTTGCAGCGCCGGGGCATCGCTTACGTTACTGGCGATATCCAGCAAGCTGCTGTTGGCAAAAGTAATCAACAGCAAATGCCCATCGCTGCGCAAAACTGCGGCGGTTTTGCCATCGGGTGCGACGCGCGCAGTGGCTGGATTCAGCGCTAATGATGCCTGAGTTCCGAGCCGCTGCATGCTGGACAAAGCGACAGGATCAACCAGCCACAGGCCATCGGTGGCAATGCCTGCCGCAGTACGCACGCCGCCAACCAGCAGCTTTGCGCTGCCCGGTGCAGTATTCGCGGTCGCCACCGGTAGTACGAAGGCAATTGAGGTCAACCCAAGTTCCAAATCGATGCTGACGTTGGTTAGGGAGTTAACGCGTTTGACGCTGCTTAAGCCGGCTGACAGACTTTGCGTGATGTACAGATCAATGCCGTCCCGGCTAAACGCGCCCTGCCCGACCGGCATATTGAAGCGGGTGTTGCTGGCGGTATTTAATAGCAGCGCACTGCTTGGGCTGCGGACATACACCAACGTGCCGATGGGTGCTGCGGTAATGCCATCGGTGCTGGCATCAAAGTTCCTAAGCTGAGTTTCTGATTGCGCAGCATTGATCGCAACCGCTGGCAGCGCGGTGCCGTTGCGATAAATTTGCACGCGCGCGGCGGACTCACTGGTGCTGGCAAAACCAGCAACCGACGTCGCAATTGCGCGCACCGAAATCGGCCGATTTGGCAAGGTCGGCGCAATCAGCGCGGCACTCACGGGCGGCGCGGTGTCCAGCGGCACGCCGGATACCGGGTCAGTTTGCCCAGACTCATTGCCGGCCAGATCTAGCGCCTCAACGGTGTACCAATAGCGCGTGCCGTTGCTCAGGCCCAGATCGCGCAGATTGGTGGCGCTGGGGCTGGAAATTAGAGTGAACGGGCCGGTTTGCACCAGGCTGCGGCGTAAGCGGTAATAGCTGGGCAGCGGGCCGGGGCCGGGCTGCCAGCTCACATCCAGCGCGCGGCCTGCGGGCACTGGAACAACACGCAGATTTTCTGGCTTATTGAGCCGCGTCACATTCACCGTGAAGTTGACTTCGTTCGACGCAGCGGAGGCATTTTCAAATGCATCCAGCGCTTTAACGATATAGCGATACGTGCCGTTGCGCAGGCGTGCATCCACGTAGGTCAGGCTCGGGTGATTGATCCGCGCGAGTTTGACGCCATCGCGATACAAATCATAAAACGCGGTGTCGGGCGCGTTCGCAGCGTTCCAGTTCAGTGCGATGTCGGAGCCGGTCAGCACGCCATTCAGCACTACCGAAGGCGGCGGCGTTACATCGCCTAAATCCAGCCGCACCGGCGGGCTCAGCACACTTTCAAAGGCATAGGCATTCAACGCACTGACTTGAAAATCATAGCGGCCATCGCTCAGGGTTTCGGTGTGCATCAATGCGCTAAACAGCGGGCGTTCAAGCACCGATGCCGTACTTAGCTCCAGCGGTTCCAAATAGGTTGGCAGCAACGGCACAATGCGCAGCCGATCGGTGCGATAGGGTTGCGCAAATAGCACCTCATTATCCAAATCGGCGTTGTTGCTGATCGTGGCCACGGGGACAAAAATATCGTCAACAAAACGCGCTTCAATGCGATAGCCAACCGCACGCGTGCGCTCAGTGTGCCAGTGCAATTTGACGCCGCTAACCACGATAGGCGCGGGCAGGCGCAGCTCAGCGTAGCTGCCAACGGCATAGGTTTCATCCAGCCTGTAATTGACCTGCCAAACGCTGTCTAAATCGGTGTCGGTAAGCTGCGCTAGCGGCTGATCATTGCTGTCCAGCGCGCTTAGAGCACTTGCTTCCCGATCCAGCAGCACCGGGCTTAAATTGCGAAATAAGCGATAGCCCAAAATATTATCTTCCGCATTCGCATTCCAACTGGCGCGCACCGATTGCCCGGTGGCAAGCACACTTAGCCCGGTGGGTGCGGCGGGCTTATTATCAAAGCCCATGACGATCGCAGCGCGCTTACTCTTATCGCCGCTGCTTTCAGTAACTTTGGCATCGTAGCGATGCGTGCCGCGTGCCAGGGTCAATGCCGCGCTGAAATCGCCGCTGGCATTCGTGTTTGCGGTGGCGATATCAACGCTGTCACGGCGCAGCTGCACGCTGCCAGCACGGGCAGACGTACCACTGAAAACCAAGGCTGAGGTTTGCACCGGCGTGTAGGGTTGGGAAACCTTTGGCGTATAAACCAAAGCCGCTACCGCTGGCAGGCTAAAGGCCGAATAGTTATTACTGGCATCCACCGCTTGAATGCGAAAGTTATAGTTGTAATCGGCGCGATCTTCCTGCGTCAAGCTCAGTGCTAACGGTGTTAGTGGTAATACGATGCCGTCGTAGCTTGAGTTCAAGCGATAGGCCGCAATGTCAGCGGATGTTGACGCCGGCCAGGTCAGGCGAATCTGCCCTTCGTCAACACGTGCGCTCAAACTCAGCGGCAGGGCGGGCAGCGTTCTATCGACGAATTTTACCTGCACCATGGCTGGTGTTGGGTCGACCAAACCACCAGTGTCGGTGGCGATGCCGCGAATTTCATAGTCACCCAGGGCGCTGCCTGCGGCTGGGGTAAAGCGCGCTCGGTAAGGCGCCTGACTAATCGGCGTGCCCAGTGCCAGCCAGTCTGGATCGCCGACGCGGCGGGTGGAGAACGCAACGCTTGCGATATCGCGATCATTGCTTTCGCCCAGCACGTCAATGCTGACTTCAAACTCTTGGTTGAACACAGGCTCGGTGATTTCCAGATCCGGCGGGCCGCAGCTGCGCGTCACGCTCGCACTGGCACCGGTGGCGCTAATATTGCCCGCCAAATCAATCGCATACAGCGTGTAGCTGTGTGCGCCATCACCGACATTGGCATCGGTGAAACTAGTCGCGCTGATCGCAAACGGGCGTAAATCTGCCGGCAGGCTGCCGGCATAGTTAACTAACTCACCATCGCGATATAAAATATAGCCGAGCAAATCGCTGACATTGATTGCGGTCCAGCTGGCTTGCACACCGGTGCCACAATTTAGGCTGAGGCTTAAGTTGGTCGGTGCGGTCGGCGCCTGATTGTCGATCACAACTTCGATGGCGGTGGCGGCGGCATTATGGTTGGTATCGAGTGCTGACAAACTTAAGCGTACCCGGGTTTCTGCGGCAAAGCTGGTGCTGTCTAGTACCCCTAGCTTGCCGATTTGCACCGGCTGCGGCGAATCGGTCAGCACGCGCGGCGGGCCGGTCGGCAAAATCGGCGTTGCGGTTAATTTATAGCGATCAAAATCATCCTGCGTGGTGTCGGCGGTGCCGACAATATCGAATACGCCGCGCACCCGGGCATTATTGTCGGGCTGCACAATCGCGACATCCGGCGGCGTGCGATCCAATGATATTTCGGCAATATTTGAGCGCGCCGATTCATTGCCACCGCGATCAAATGCGGATACCTGATAGTGCAGCTGCGCTTCCGGCGCATTCAAATCGCGATAGCTGACCGGCACATTGAGCGCGGAATTAAGCCGAATGCCCTCGCGATAAATTGCATAGCCGGCAAGGTCAGTGGCGCTGACTGGATTCCAACGCAGATCGACATTGGTTTGATCGCTAGAGCTTGCGGTTAAATTAATCGGTGCCGCTGGCGGCTGCGAATCCAGCGTGATCGCAATGATTTGCTCCGCACTATGGCCTAGCTTATCGAGCGCGCTCAAACGCAGCTTGTAAGCACCGTCGCTCAAGTTCAGCGCGCCGCTCGATAGCACCGCGTGATCGCGCACCACGCTATCACCGGCTAATTCAGTCCAGCGATTTGCTGCGGCGTCGACGGGATTGGCAATCGCCACGCTGTAGCGCTCAACATGCGCATCGGCAACGCTGCCGCGCACCTCTAACTGGGCGCCAATAATGGCCGCCGGCAGCGGCGCATCGATGCTGACCACAGGCGGCGTATTGTCGATCTCGATGTTATGCAGCACTGAGCTGGACAGGCCAACCACGTCGGTGGCTTTCAGCGTCAAGCGATAGCTGCCATCCGGCGCGTTCGGATTGAAATTATAAAATTCCGCGTCACTAACTGGCGTGCTGGCGGTTTGCAGAATCTGTGGCGTTGCCCCCACGGCGGTGCTTAACAAGCTCAGCTCGCGGCTGGCAAAATGTAAATCGGTCGCCGAACCTTTGACCCGCACCTCGCCCAAGCGCGTCGCCAACAGCGCCGCCTCAGCCGGCACCGTCAGCGCCACCGCAGGCGGCGTGCGATCAATGGTGAACGCACGCTCCAATAACGCCCGATTGCCGGCCAAATCGCGCGCTTGCAAACTTAAGCGCGCATCGCCATCGCTCAAGCCACTGAGGTCAAACAAAAATTGCTCGCCCTCGGCAATGTTGCTCAAACGCTGCGGCACAATATTGGCGCCCGGCGGAATCAATTCGGCGTCAGCAAAATCAAAATGCAGATCGCTCAAGCGCGCTTTGGCATAACCGGACGCATCGACAAACGCGGAATTTGGGC
>JANNYO010000449.1:0-7435 GCA_031410115.1 Rhodanobacteraceae bacterium
CGAGTGCGGAAACCGCACTCAGCTATATTGAGACGCACGAAATTTTAGGTGTAGGCACCGGCTCAACGGTGAACGCTTTAATTGCGCTGATGGCGGAGAAAAAACACCTGCCACGCGCGGCGGTCAGTAGTTCCGTTGCCAGCACCGTTGCGCTCAAAGCACTGGGCATAGAAGTGATCGATCTCAATCAGGCCGGCGCGATCAACACCTACATCGATGGCGCCGACGAGTGCGACCCATATTTTCGCTTGATCAAAGGTGGCGGTGCGGCGCTAACGCGGGAAAAAATTATCGCAGAAGCGGCAAAAACCTTCGTCTGTATGATTGATGATTCTAAACGTGTGGACGTGTTGGGCCGGTTTCCACTGCCGATTGAGGTCATACCCATGGCGCGCAGCTTAATCGCCCGTCAGCTGGTGATTTTAGGCGCCACGCCAAGCTGGCGCTGCATCAGTGAAGGTCAGCCAGTGGTGACCGACAACGGGCAATGGATTTTAGATGCGTCAGACCTACGCATAGTTGACCCAGTAGCGCTCGAAGCGCAGCTTGAGGTTTTGCCCGGCGTGCTGTGTGTCGGGCTGTTCGCACGGCGGCCCGCTGACATCGTAATTTGTGCCGGGCGGCAGCTGCAAAAACCGTGAGCGCACGCGCTCAAGCGGCTTTAGTTTAGTATTGCGAATGCGTCATTCCCCAACCTTTTTCCCTAAATCGCCGCTACTTTCAGTAGCCTGCATGATCAATTTGTTGATTGTGCAAACAATGCTTGCAACTCTCGGCGCGCACCGCACCGCGCGGCTGCTGCTGGCAAACACTATCGATTACCCCGAAGATGCGGCATTCGATGCAGCGGCGGTTACGCGATGGCGCGAACGTGCAAGTTGTCTGTGCGGTGTGTCGCGCTTTATTCCTGGCGCGAAATGTTTGGCGCGTGCGATTACGTTGGTGTGGTGGGCCAGGCGCACGCGCGCACCGGCTAGGCTTTTTATCGGGGTAAAACACGGGCATTCCGGCGTCGAGGGGCATGCATGGAGTGATTTACATGGCGTCATTTTGGACGAGCTGCCAGAAATTGCCGAAACCTTCACGCTCACCGCTTTTCCCGGTGCAAGCGTAATGCGAAGTTGCGCTCAGGAATTGCGACCGCGCCAACTCGATTCCAGCCTCAACGCGTGAACGCATCGGCAAAAATGGCGGATGCGTTGCCAAATCAGCGTAAGCAGGCATTGATCCAAAATGCCTGCCGATCATTGTTTCGCGCGTTTGACCACGCGCAGGTGCCAGCAAGTGAAATTGTGCAGCAGCTGATTGAGCATCGACTTGCACTGCCGTTTCATGCAGCGGTGGGCGTAGAGTCTCGCCGAACAGGCGACACGGCAGGTCATCCTCGCCGAACAGGCGACACGGCAGGTCAGCCTCGCCGAACAGGCGACACGGCAAATGACTCAAAGCCCCTGTCAGCGCAGGCGCCGCTGATTGCGCTTGCAGCAAAACTACAAAGTAAGGCGCAGCCGATGGCGGATGTGTCAGCACTCAGCGCGGTGCTTGCGGCGCTTAAAAAAGCTGGCATCAATGCCCTGCTGCTCAAAGGCGCTGCTTACGCCGCCGCGTTCTATCCTGAGCCCAATGCGCGACGCAATACCGATCACGACATTTTGGTCGCGCCCAAAATGCGCAAGAATGCGCACGCAATTCTCATTGCCATGGGCTTTCGCGCCGCCACCGCCCAGGTTTTTCAAAGTATCTGCGGTCAAGCAAACTATCGTCTGCACACCAGTGCAACCGTAACGCCAGTAGAGATCGATTTGCATTGGGAGTTAGGGAATAATTTCGCGCTCTACCAATGCTTTGATTTCGCGCAATTGCACGCATCTTCGGTCGAGGTTTTGATTGCTGATATTCACGTACTGCGTCCAAATGATTTGGTGTGCGCGCTGCATTGCGCGTTGAACTATCTGTCCGATCACCCGCAGCAGCGCTCCTATTTGGCCCTACTTGACCTGATGTTGATCGCGCACGATTTTTCGGCGATTCAACAGCGGCAATTGCTCGCGCTCGCGCGCACTACGAAAACCCTTGGTGCACTGCAATTTGCCCTACTAGAGCTTAAAAAGGTGTTCGGTGTTGATTTACTGGGCGGAATCGGCGCTGGCGATGACTGGATCAGCGATATCCGAAATGATGCTTTGTTTACCGCCCTGGAAAGCCGGTTTCAAGGATCTGAATTTTGGTGGCCTATGACGACACCACGCGCCATATCGGCAAAGCTGCATTTTTTGTACCGACAGCTGCTGCCGCCCAGTGATTACATGCGGGCGCGTTATGCCGGCAGTCAATCGATCGTAAAACTACATTTTAAGCGTCTATTGAACGCCATCCAGCCGCTGCGCTAGCGGCGGCGTATGCGCCCGCTAAATTAACCGCTGCGCGAGTTTGGACAAAAAATCAGCGACATCTTCCTCGGCTTGCACTGGCGCAAGCGCGAAATGCTCGGCAAAAAGCTGCGTCAATTGCTCAGGCGTAATCGCATCGTTCGATTGCAACATGCTCACGCACCAAGCGGCTGAAACGTTAACCGTCAGCATTTCATCGCGCTCAGCGAGCATCAAAATTGCACCATTGCCCTGCAACTCCGTGCAGGTCAGCGCACCGCGTAAGAGTGCAGTGCGCACCGTGTCGGATGCCGTTAAAAGCGCGGGTAAAAGACTCATTGTGCTAACAAAACTCCTTCAATCTGAACTTTATGTTCTAAAAATCTAGGCATTAGCCCAGCGAAATTTTCCAGCTTTCCCGCGCCTAGGTCGGGCAAGTTCAAAAGTGGGTCAAGTTGAGCAGAGCTTGTATGCATTGGCACCTGGGCAAACTCATCAAAGTTGACTTTGTCGGTGCGATTGAGCCGGATGCTATCACCGGAAAGCTTAAAGATCGCTGCCGCCTGCAGGCCACGGCGCACGCCGCCGCGAAACGCGCCAGCAGGCATCCATGGACACAAGCGCTGAAGCAAAGCCAAGTCACGCATCGGGCTGTAAAGTTTAACGCCCGCATGATTCGTGATTTGCTCGCCAGCGAGATAAAACGCGCGTCCGGTCGAGGGATTTAGCATTTTGCCATACAGCTCAGAGCGCGGCGCCAGTGGCCGCGTGATTTGCCCATACGCGATGCGTTTAAGCAAATGGCGAAGCGTGCGTTTTTTTTGACCGGGCTGGCGACTAACAAACATCCGAACCAGCTCAAGGTAATCGCGAACGCTGCACGCCGTTTGCGCAAGCTCCAATAGGCTCCAGTCAAAAATTTCATCACCGCCGTTGCCATCCAGCAGCAGGCTGCATTCTGAGTGCGCGACCGCATTCGCCACCTGCAGGCCAATTTGATTCGCTGGAAAGGGCACGTAGTCGGTGGCCGAAAATAGCGCACTCTGCCAAACGGAAAAATCCGGGTTTAAAAAGGGAATGCTCTGGTGTTGGTTGAGTTGCGCACGAGAAATTTGATCGTTGGCCTCGACTAGCGCTTTGATTTTTCCAGTTTCATCGCATTTTTTTCCCGGAAAAGTGCATGCAACGCTTTTCAGCGGCAGCGAATTTCCGCACATCAATAGCAAGGCCGAGTCCATACCGCCGCTCAAGCTAAGCGCGGCGCGCTCGTTTCTCAGACATAACATCAGTGACTGCGTTACCGCACTGATAACCGCGTCAACCGCATTTGCGGGTGTTTGAACACGACTGAATTCGCTAAACAATTCGGCAAATGCTGGCGCAGGCCGCATGCATTGAATACCAGCCGCGTTGGCAGCAAATTTCGATGTGGCACCGGGCGCGTGCAGATAAATTTCGTGATACAGATTCATTGTCGCCGGCAGCGCGAGTTGCTGGTGATAATGCGTTAGGGCGGAAATCGACAGAGCGAGTGGCTCGGACTTTGCCGCCGCAATTTGACGTATGTCGCTGGCGTGCACGCTGCCGTGCGGCGACGCCGCCCAGTGTAGCGGCAGGCTGTTGTGCACATCGCGAACCACAAAAAGCGTACTGCTTTGGATACAAAAAACGCTCACGACATACTGGCCGTAGATTTTTCGCGCATCTAAATCGCGGGTGGCGGCAAACTTTGCCACAATATCGGCCGCATCTAATCGGCGCGCAACGTGCGAGACGTCGTCAATTTCATAAGGCCAGCCGAGTACCACGCACACGAATCGGTCGGACGAAAAAAACGCGCATTCTACATTGCTGCCTTGATAGCTGAATGCGCCGTGTTCGCCATACCACTCGCCGCTGATTTGCCCGCGCCCTGGCGCTGCGGCGGCGGCACGCAGCATGTGTTTGGCATTTGGGTGGTAGCCGACCAGGGCGCAGACACCGCTCAATTGGTTTGCCGTGTCGCGCGCGCCCCGATCCGCTGATTTGGCCATAGCGCAGCAAAAAGTGCAGCAAAGGCCTGCTCGGGTGCAAGACGGATATCAAAACCGGTCGTGACACTAAAAATCGGCAGCCCGTCCAATAAGCGATTGATCGCGATCAGCATTTTGCCACGCTCGATTGGGAACTCACGCTTTAGAAACATCGCACCAGATTGATTGATCAAGCGCGCGCTGGCCTCCAACTTGGATATGGGTTGGATTGCCGTTTGCTGCGCACGTTGATCGCAGGACTCCAAACACAGCACCGCATCAATCGCTAACGTGTCGGCAAATTGCGGATTGCTTGGACGTAGCCACAGCACTTGTTCGGGCATTTCATCGGCGCCGCGAAAACGCATAAAACCCCGCAAACAGTGCGCAACAGGTCGATTGTGGGGAAATGAAACGCGCACAAAGTCGTCTGAAAGCACCCGTGCGCCCAGTGCCAAGGCGCTTTGAATAAGTGTCGATTTACCCGAATGGGATTGGCCCAGCGCAAGCACGCTTTTGCCCTGAAACTGAAACACCGCCGCATGTAGCGAAAGGCTTCCTGCCAGCAACCATTGCTGCGCGAGTGCGGCAGTGATCGGCAGAACGCTTTTAGGGTTGCTGTCAGATAAGTTTGTTTTTAGAACTAACCGCGCCGGACGCCCCGTACACAGTTCTGCGCGTGCGAAGTCGGTTTCCAGAACAACTTTTTCGTTGATTTGTTTGCCAAGGCAAACAAATAAGGGTCTGAAATCTAGCGGTGCGGCATACGCAGGCGCGGAAATTAAAATCGGCACAGCGATCGCCGTTTCGGCGGCTGGCTCGAAGCCATGTAGCCAATCTAGCCAATGGCTCGATATTCCAACAACGTCTAATGTTTGCCAAGCGGACAAAGTGGGCGCTCACATTTTACATTCTTCACGTGACCTCCGAAATAAAAACGCCGCGAGATCGCGGCGTTGTACAACATGCTGTCTGAAAAAGTTAGTTGGGTGACTCAACAATCGACAGCGTAGGTACGCAAATAATTGCGCCGCGCCCACCGCCGCTTGCAACAAAGTTGACTATACCTGGTTCAAACGTCATGCCCGTAAAAACATCTGACCACTTTGCCAGCACCTGCACGCGATAAGAACTACCGGCGGTCAAAGATAATAAGCGGCGTACCGAAGCAGAATTGATAATCGGTTGATTGACTCCGCCTGGATTCGCCACATCAACAACCAATGATGAATCAACTACGGAGTGAACTACCCAGCGCGCGAAAAGTTCGGTCTGCACGGTTGGTCCAACAGTTGGAATTTCATCAATCAATACACGCACGCCGACTGCACCGATACCCTTTTGCGTGCCGTTATTGACGCGTTGAATTCGCGCTTCCGCATTAAATGTCAGATCTAAATTTGGAGAACTAAGGCCTGGATTGATGACACCAGTGTCTAAAATATTTAAAAACGCGTTGTCCGCGTTGCCGAGCAACGAAGTGCACGACGCAGGAGCCGTGTAGCTGGGTTGAAATGTTCTGAATGTCAGAAGTGGACCACCGCTTGGCACGCGGCCTTGAACGCGCGTTTGTTGTACCGCAGTTGCGGTAGGCGATGCCGGCGGATTGTCGCAGTTGGCACTCAAATAGCATGGATCGGAATAAAAACGATCCATATCAACTTGAAATGGGCGAGTGGTGTCTTCTTTCGTATTGGACTGCGCAACAGCTGCGAACGCACAAGTCGAAAGCAATGCAGCAGCGATTAAATTAATTTTCATGGACACCCTTAAATAATTTCACTACAACGTATAATTTCACAACAACGTATAATTTCAAAACAACGTATGATTTTAAAACAACGAATCAATGTCACTTTCTTCGCCTGTTAAAACTACAGCGGTATGAAATTTAAACCGTCAGAAGCGAAGCCAGATCCACCGCGGACGATGTCGGTCACTTTTACGGTCGACAGTATTGAAGGCGCAGAATAAATTTGCGGCTGAACCGAGTTATTCGCCGAGTCGTTGTTGTTTTCTTGTGTGTTCATGCGGATTACCCCAGTGTGCAAACGTGAGCTGTACGTTAAATGGAAACCTACAGGCCGTCAAGAGTGGCGAATGCACGCATGCCGGCCAATTGTGAAGAATCTGCGGAAAAAACTTTGCACGCTCAGTGCAATTGCCGCGCTTGAATAGGCGCGTCCGCATTTTCGCCATCAAGATCATCCCAATACTGGCGAACTTCGGCGAGCACCGATGGCAATTGCTGCATCAAGTCTTCACGTTCGGCCTCGCTGAGCGGCATGATGCTAATGTCTTTAATCTCGGCAAACACGCCGTCATCAACGCCTAACGCTACGATTGGGCTTAAAAGGGCGATCAAGCCATCGTCTAGCTGCATCTGCGCTTCCCAAAGATCAGCCAGCAAATCGACACCTAGACTGAAGCCTTCGCACCACCCACCTGCGTCGACGTGGGTCTCGCCCGCTGCGTCAATAACTTCAGAAAAAATGGCGTCAAAGGCGTAATGCTCAATGCCATAGTCAACCGCACGTTTAAGTCGAATTAGAAGCTCGATCAGGCGCTCGGCATCTTCAGGATCATCCACCATCGGCTTTTCACCCAGAATAACGGGCATCCATTTTTGTGCGCCAACCTCGTTCGGCCCAACGCTCAGCGCCGCCAATAGACCTTGCGCTGCATCCAGTCGCAGCGCGTCTTCATTGTGCAAACCCGCCAGTAGCGCGTCGAGTTCGGCGATATCGTGCTCGTCCAAAATATGGCTGTGCGGCTCAGACATAGGTAAACCACTTAATAACGGGCAACCTACACTTATTCATGAGTAAACCAAATCGGTGCATGGTCGCTGGGGCTGTCTAATTCGCGCGGGCTTTTATCAATACCAACCGCAGTAAGTTGCGCTTTGAGCGCATCAGATATCAGCGCCAAATCGATGCGTAAGCCTAAATCACGACGATACGCGGCTTGCCGATAATCCCACCAGGAAAACGCCCGCGCATTGGGCTCAAGCACGCGAAAACTATCGTGTAAACCCAAAGCCTGCAAGCCCGC
>JANNYO010000450.1:0-5141 GCA_031410115.1 Rhodanobacteraceae bacterium
GAGCCTGTCGAAGCATGTAACAGCAGACTTCGTGATGCCAAATGCTTTTGTTAGTAAATTTACGGCTCTGCCCTTCGACAAACTAAAGGCGCGAACGGCGCTTTTATAGGTCAATTCAAACATACCTTTGCCGGGTCTATAGCTTGACGCCAATGACGTTTAACCAAGCGCTCCGAAATCGCCAATGCATCGGCAAGCTCAGCAACATTCATGCCGCCAAACACCTTTAACTCCACCAGTGTCGCCAGCCGCGCATCAATACTTCGCACACGACCGAGCGCGGCGTCAACTTGTAACAGCGCAGCCGGGTCGTCGGCCGCAAGTTCACCGTTCGCCGCTGTCAGCGTTATTGCCGGAATGCCGCCGCCGCGTTTGAGCGCATGTGCCGCGCGTGCCCGATCAATCAAAATTTGTCGCATGACGGTGGCGGCAATAGCAAAGAAGTGACTTCGATCCAACGACAATGTGGCAGATGACTCATCTGCCGTGTCGCCTGTTCGGCGAGACTCATCTGCCGTGTCCGCAAGCGGAGACTCAACGGTTTTCACCAAATTTGCCGGCAGCATCCGCATACCGACTGCGGCGGCGAGTTGGCTTTCTGAGTTGGCAGGGCCTCGCCTATCGATTTTTTGAGCCACCGCTGCTGCGCGATGGCTTTGCGTAGCATCGCTGCGGACGCCGCCGCGCCTACAGCTTATGTTGACGCGCTGAGAACACGCACTGCTGATAGTATGCCGCGGCTTTCACTCTCGACAGGACGCAACTCGATGTTAAGTTATCAACGTAAGCATATTCCCACACTCACTGCCGCGCTGATGTTTGCGGTGCTCGCTTCGCCGCAGACACAAGCGGTAGGCCAAGTCGACGCGCCACAGTTAACGCAAACCGCTGAGGATGCGCCAACTACGCCCGATGGGCGCGTGGCTGTCTTTGTCGAACTGGCTGCCAGTCCTGCCACCGAGGTTTTCAATCTCGAACGGCGGCGTTTTCTGGAAAGCCGTGCGCAGAGCGGGCTAGACACTGAAGCGCTATCCGCGCAAGCCGAACGCGTCGCCGCTCGGCTTGCATTTTCTGCTGCCGCCGAACTCCTGCCCGCACAGCGTGCCCTGATCGATCAGCTTACCGAGCAATTCAACGGACGCATTTTATTTAATGCGCGCTTTGCAAATAATGGTGTTGCCGCACTGCTGGCGCCTTCGCAACTGGATGCCGTGCGCAGTTTGCCCGGTGTGCGCCGAGTTTCGCTGATGGTTGCGCAAACCAAAGATGCGGTGTCGTCTATCGATTTTACTGGCACCCGAAGTTTCTGGGGCACCGCTGCACCCGATAACAATCGGCGCGGCGCAGGGATTGGTGTTGGTGTTATCGATACCGGCATTGATCATATGCATACCGCATTCGGTGGGCCTGGCGGCACCGCCTATTCGGCAAACATTACCACCGCCACCGCATTCCCTGTCCCACCAGCGATTCCAGTGTCGGCCAATTTCCCGACCCCAAAAGTCGTTTGGGGCTTTGATTTTGCCGGTGACGCTTACAATGCTGCAGGCACGACCGACGCGGTGTTGCTGCCCTTGCCGGATCCAAATCCGATGGATACCAATAGCCACGGCACGGCGGTATCCAGCCTAATGGCAGGTCTAGGTTCGAACAATGACGGCACGACTTACAACGGTCCGTTTAATCGTACGCAACCTAATATCGCCGCTGATTTGCGCGTCACCCCTGGCTATGCGCCCGAGGCTGCGCTGTATGCATTTCGCGTATTCGGCACAACAGGTTCTACCCAGCTCACCGCCGGTGCGCTCGACGCAGCCGCTGCGGTGTATCTATGGCAAGCCGACACCAGCATTCCCTGGGACGGTGCCGTTTCCGCTACGGTATTTAACGCCGCTGGCCTGCCCATCGTGACCACTTTTAGCCTGCCGCAGCCGCCAGCAACGCCACGGCTGCGCATCATCAACCTTTCGCTGGGCTCCAACGCTGGTGATATTGAAGAAATCTCTGCGCTCGCTGCACAGCGCGCCGCCGATGCCGGCTTAATTGTGGTGATGTCCGCTGGCAACGCTTACGACAGCTATTACATTACCGGCGCACCCGGCGTTGCCACCGGCGGTATTTCAGTGGCGGCATCGTTTAACGATCAGTTCCCGGGTGGGCTTGCCAATGCGCCTGCCAACGCTGCACCAACTCCGCCACAAACGGCGATTGCCGGCTTAGCAATTACGCAGGTTGGGGCGGCAAACTTTAGCAGTGCGCCATTGGCCGTTGCGCTTACCGACGCGGTGTACGCGCGGCCGCCTTACGGTAATTCCCTGGCCACCGTGCCTGTCGGTTGCACAGCACCTGTTGACCCTGGTTTCATGGTGACTTTGCAGGACACTGTTGGTAACCCCATCAATCTGTTCACCTGTAACGCAGGCGTTATCGAAGTTTCCTTGAACCCTGCGGCGGCGAATCTATACGCCGGGAAAATCGTACTGATTGATCGCGGTGGCGCGGTCGGATTCCATCAGAAAGGTCTGGCAGTGCAGCGCGCCGGCGGCGTCGCAGCGTTGGTGGTCAATAACGCACCCGGCGTAGGCGGCATGGCTGCCAACGTCAATTTGCCGCTGACAACGATTCCTGCGGTGATGATTGAGCAAGTCCTAGGCGCTACATTGACCCTTGATGGCTCGCAAAATCTATCGACTTTGCCCGTGCCAGGACGGTTGAATTTGCAGACGCGCCCGAGTCTGCAGCTGAGCTTTCAAGCGAGCGGCAATATAGCCAGCAGTGACACCATGGCGATTTATTCCTCACGTGGGCCTAGGCGCGGTGACGATGCCATCAAACCTGACATCAGTGCACCAGCAGAAAACGTCGCGGTCGCATCCGCCACGACCGGCAATCAGTCGCGCAGCTTCAACGGCACGTCCTCCGCATCGCCCCACACAGCCGGCGCGATGGCGTTACTGCGGGGGTTAAATCCGACTTGGACGAACTATGAGCTAAAAGCCATGCTGCTCAATAACGCCGCGAATGATATCTACACCAGTGCCGGTTCGGTTCTCAACCAGCCGCCAACCGGGCAGACTTGGAGCGTCATGCGCCAAGGTGTGGGGCGTTGGGATTTGTCACGCTACGCAACAGGCGGCAGTAAAGTGATTTTGTTTGGGCAAGATCCTGTGGCAAGCGGCGGCGGTGCGCCGCGCACGGGTGCTGTTTCTATCTCTTTTGGGGTGGTGGACGTCGAAACCACATTAGCACTAGATCGCAACGTTACTGTTCGCAATAAAGGCATCACCGCGCAAAGTTTCAACATCGGCCTATTGTCGACGTCTGACACGCCGGGCGTTAACTATTCGTTCCCAGACGGCAACTCGATCACTGTGCCGGGTTTGTCAGAGCGGGTGTTTCGTGTGCGTTTGAACGCCACTGCCGCCGCCATGCGGCTTGCGCGCGACGGCTCTACGCGGCCGTTCCAAACAATCGGCGCGGCACCTGGAACGCGCAGTGCGCGTCAAATCATCAACGAAGAAGGCGGCTATATTACCTTGACGCCATCCGCTGGCGGCAGCGCAACACATCGCCTGACCGTGCAGTCTTTCCCACGGCGCGCGTCTGCAGTTAGTGTGCCAATAGCACCGGTAACGGCGGGCCAAGCCAGCACCATAACCTTTACCGGCACTGGTTTTAATACCGGCCCCAACGTCGCATTCACCAACCCGCCGAGCTTTGATGTCAATCCGCCCGTGAATGACATTGTCGCGTTCGCGAAACCTTTCGAGCTGGCATTTGTTGCCGCCGCACCTGCGGTTGGCATATCGCCAGCGCAAAGCGCTGCCGACATTAGCTACGTGGGCATTGTTAGCGATGCCTTGAGTCGCGCCACGCCTTTCGACACCGCGCCCGCACCGGCGGTGAATCAATCTGCGGTGGTTACTTTTGGTATTTCGACACGCGGGGAATGGGACACCGTGCAGTCGGGCTTCGGTGCAGAATTCCGCATCGAGATCGACACCAATAACGACACCGCCACAGTAGAGCGTGCGGTGCGGCAGTTTGCCTTCGTCAACACCGATTCTGGTGCTGCGAACGCGTCTAGCAACGTCAGCTTGCCGGTGGTATCCACGGCCCCACCCGCATTTGGCACCGCCACCGGTACCGGTTGGAACTTGAATGTGTTCAGCAATATTTGGACGAATCTCTACGGCGGCAGCGTCCTGTTTGTTCCGGTAAGCGTCACCAACGGTGCAGCCCTGTCTGCAGGGTCGCTCGGCTTGAGCGCAGCGGCGTCGCGCTTTAATTACCGCGTGATCGGCCTGCATCGCGGCGTACAAATTAGCCAAACCGCATGGCTGACTTATGATGTGCTGAACCCAGGTGTTTCATTCGCAAATGGCGCCGTGGCAATTACTGAACCGGCGATGCTGACGCCATTTGCCACTAGCGGAACTGCCAGCGCTTTCTTAGTTAACAGCGACGCAGCTGATTTTGCCGCGAACAACTCGCTCGGCGTTTTGATGCTTTACCCAATGAACACCTTAGGGAACCGCGCACAAGTTATTCCGGTGCAGGTGTCTGACGTGCTGTTTCAAAATGGTTTTGAATAGCCGTAGTTGCTTTAGTTATACCTAGTCAACAACAAAGGCGCGCAAGCGCCTTTGTTGTTTCAATAGATTTGCATAGCACTGAGATTCGGCCGAGTGTTAGTGGGCGGAGGCTTTGATCGCTTTAACGGCACTGCGCGCGATGGTATTGCGCGGTTAAATGCGGATGGGTCTCTCGATTCGGGCTTTAACCTTGGCTCAGTGGGCAACGTCATCAGCGGAGTCGCGGTGCAAGCTGATGGTCGCATCTTGCTCAATAGAAGCCCCCGAATTGTGCGGCTCAATACCGATGGCTCGTCGGATAGCAGCTTTGGCGCGGGTACACTGCCAGGCTTGGTGGTGAACACCTTCGCCCTACAAGCCGATGGCAAAATTGTGTTGGGTGGGCGCTTTACCGGTCGCATCGAGCGACTCCAAGCCGATGGCACGCTGGACGCCAGCTTTGCGCGGCTCAATGCGGACGGCAGCCTCGATACCGAATTTGATCCGGGCACCGGTGCCAACGGGATTGTCAACGCGTTTGCCCTGCAAACTGATGGCCGGATTTTG
>JANNYO010000451.1:0-5443 GCA_031410115.1 Rhodanobacteraceae bacterium
CCATTTGGAAAATCTGGCATTTATCATCGATAAATCCGAAAACCTCATAGAAACCGTTCGTGCTGAGCCTGTCGAAGCATGTAGCAGCGGACTTTGCGATGCTTAATGGCTTCGTTAGGATGCTTACGGCTCTGCCCTTCGCCAAGCTAAAGGCGCGAACGGTTCTGTCAACCAAACTTTAAACATTCCCTTGCCGAGTCAATAAGCAGGCAAAAAAATCAATTCGTAAGTGCTGTGAAAATGCTGGCGGCATTGCCAGAGCTATTTGAGTTGTTCATCAAATGGGCGCGCGCGCACCCAAAATGCCAAAGCCTATATGCGCCATTTCCAATTCTTCCAACGCGGGTATTACGCGAGTTTGCAGCCCAGCTAGCCAATTGAGGCCCACGCAAATTTGCTTTCGCACGATGGCATCGTGCTCGCCAATGCCGCCGCTAAAGACCAACAAATCCACGCCGCCCAGTGCGCAGATCATCGCGGCGATTTGCTTTCTTACGCTGTTGCAATACATCTCAATCGCTAAGCGCGCAGCTGAATTTTCCGCGCTGTGCTGATGCAAGGTACGCATATCGCCGCTCAGCCCGGAGATTCCGAATAGCCCCGATTGTTGATTCACCAGGCGTTCTAAACCATCAGCGTCCAAGCCACGGCTGCGAAGCAAATGGATCAGCACGCCTGGGTCTAAATCACCGCTGCGCGTTGCCATTATGCAGCCGCCACTCGGCGTTAGGCCCATGCTGGTGTCAATGGACATTGCCTCCGCCACGGCGGTCACACTGCTGCCACTGCCCAGATGCGCAATCACGAGTCGAGGCGGCAACACCCGCTCGGATTGTTGCAACTGCCGCACGATGGATGCACAAGCCAAGCCGTGAAAGCCATAGCGTTCGATGCCCGATGCACGCAGCGCATTTGCGATTGGCAAGGTGCGCGCGCAATCTGGCAGCTGCGCATGAAACACGGTGTCAAAGCAGGCAATTTGCAGCGCTGCTGGAAAGCGCTTCTGCGCCCAGTCGATCATTGAAAGCGCGGCCTGAGTATGCAGCGGTGCCAGCACACTGGCGTCGGCGATTTGCGCCACGACCGCCGCATTGATGGGGCAGTGTTCGCGGAGTGCGGGCCCCCCGTGGACGATGCGGTGCAAGATCACGTCGGGTTGGTGTTTTAACTCAGCCCACTGAGTCGTCAATTGCGCGTCTAACTGCGCTAGCGCTTGGCCCGGGTCTATGCCCGGGTCTGAGCCCGAGTCTAAGCCCGGGAGCGTGCGCGCCCGCAGCTCTTTTACGCCACCCTGATCACGTGTGAAAAGGCCAAACTTAAGCGTAGACGAACCGCTGTTAAGCGCCAACGCGAGGCGGTCGGTGCGCGCTAATGCCGGCCCGGCTATTATCTGGCCTGCCACTGCCACTCCAGGACTTCTGGCAAGTCTTCGCCGTTTTCACTGATGTAGGCTTTGTGCCGGGCAATCGCTGCGAAGTAGCGCGCACGCGCCGCATCGACTTGCTCAAAAAGGCGTGGAATTCGCTGGATCGCATCTAAGCACAGCTGATAACGATCTAAATTGTTCAGTACCACCATGTCGAACGCGGTGGTTGTAGTGCCCTCTTCCTGATAGCCACGCACGTGGAAATTGCGATGGTTGGCACGCCGATAGCACAGCTTGTGAATCAAACTCGGGTAGCCATGGAAGGCAAAAATGACGGGGGTGTTGACGCCAAAAAGCGCGTCGAAGTCCTCGTCTTGCATGCCGTGCGAATGCGCAGACGGCGGCTGCAAGACCATTAGATCGACGACGTTGACGACGCGAATCTGAAGGTCTGGCACGCATTCGCGCAACAGCATCACCGCCGCCAGTGTTTCAAGTGTCGGCACGTCACCCGCGCACGCCATCACCACGTCAAGGCCAGCATCATCGCCTTTGCCCGCACTTGCCTGCCGTGCCCGCGAGCGGAGACTTATCTCGCCCGTATCTTTCAAGCCGACGGCTTCGGTGCCTGCCCAATGCCAAATACCCGCACCGACTGCGCAGTGACGAACCGCTGCATCAATGTCTAACCACTGCCATTCTGGCTGTTTGCCCGCCACCACGACGTTGATGTAATTGCGACTGCGCAAACAGTGATCCATCACGGACAGCAAACAATTGGCGTCCGGCGGTAAGTAAATCCGAGCGACGTCCGATTTTTTGTTAGCAACCAAATCAATGAAGCCCGGATCTTGGTGGGAAAAGCCATTGTGATCTTGCCGCCAAACGTGTGAGCTTAGTAAGTAATTGAGTGACGCAACGGGCTTGCGCCAAGGAATTTCGTTACACACTTTCAGCCACTTGGCATGCTGATTGAGCATGGAATCAACGATATGGATAAAGGCTTCATAGCAAGAAAATACGCCGTGTCGGCCAGTGAGTAAGTAGCCTTCCAACCAGCCCTGACAGAGGTTTTCGCTTAACACCTCGATCACGCACCCATCAGTGCTCAGGTTTTCATCGACCGGCAAACGTGATGCCATCCAGGCTTTTGCCGAAACCGCATAGACGGCATCTAAACGGTTTGATGCCGTTTCATCCGGGCCAAAAATTCTAAAGTTAGTTCGCTTACTACCGCCAGTGGCCGCGCTATCGCCCGGCGCTAGATTGCGCTGCATGACATCACGTAAAAACCCGCCCAGCACCCGCGTTGCCTCGCCGCGAACGCATCCGGGCTCAGGCACGGGCACGGCATAGTCGTAAAATTGCGGCAGCGACAGGGCTTGTAGCAGCGCGCCACCATTGGCGTGTGGATTGCACCCCATACGGCGCAGGCCAGTCGGCGCCAAGGCGGATAAATCAGCCCGCAGTTTGCCATCTTCGTCAAACAGTTCATGCGGTGCATAGCTTTTTAACCATGCCTCCAGTAGTTCAACGTGCCCAGCGGTTTTAAATTCAGCGATTGGCACTTGGTGCGAACGCCACGTGCCTTCAACGGCTTTTCCATCAACGAACTTGGGACCGGTCCAGCCTTTAGGCGTGCGCAGAATAATGGCCGGCCAGCGCGGCCTGTCGCTAATGCCATCGTGCCGCGCGGCATGTTGAATGGCGCGAATCGATTGCAGTGCTTGGTCTAGCGCATGGGCCAACTGCTGATGCACAAGGTTTGGATCGCTGCCACTGACAAAGTAAGGCTCATAACCATAGCCGCGGATCAACTGCGCCAGTTCGGTTTCTGGAATACGCGCCAAGATCGTTGGATTGGCGATCTTAAAACCGTTCAAGTGCAAGATTGGCAAGACCGCGCCATCGCGCGCAGGGTTTAAAAATTTGTTGGAGTGCCAGCTTGTGGCCAGCACGGCAGTTTCCGCTTCGCCATCGCCAATCACGCACGCAACGACGAGATCAGGATTATCAAAAGCCGCCCCATAGGCGTGCGCTAAGGAGTAGCCCAGTTCCCCGCCTTCGTGGATTGAACCAGGAACTTCGGGTGAGACATGGCTTGAGATACCGCCCGGCCAAGAAAATTGACGGAATAGCCGACTCAAACCATGCGCACTGAGTGCCACGGCTGGATAATATTCGCTGTAGCTGCCTTCCAAATAGCTGTTCGCCACAATGCCAGGGCCGCCATGCCCGGGCCCTGCAACAAACATCATGTTCAAATCGTGCTCGACTATCAGTCGGTTCAAGTGCACATAAATCAGATTCAAGCCCGGCGTGGTGCCCCAGTGCCCCAATAGACGCCTCTTGATATGCGCAAGTACAAGCGGGGCGCGCAGCAGCGGGTTTTCCTGTAGATAAATTTGACCGACTGAAAGGTAGTTAGCGGCGCGCCAGTAGGCGTGCATTTTCTCCAATAGTATCGGTGTCAGCGGCGCTAATGGCGATAATGGCAATAATGGCGGAGCGACAGACTGCGTGCTTGAGCTCATGCGAAAGATATTCCTTCTGTGATGCGATCTTGACCGACGACGTCTCGCCGGACAGGCGACACGGCAAACAAAGTCTCGCCGGACAGGCGACACGGCAAACAAGCGGCGAGGGTTTAGTTTTGCCTAGCAAAACAAATCAACTGGAACTCCTTCTGTGCGCTAGCGAACGATCAAAGGAAAGCCTGGCGGCAAACGGTCGTTGCGGAAAGTTTATTTGGCTTGCAATGCTGGGCCTTGCCAGCTTGGTTCGACAGCAGACAGAACGACAGTCAAATACTCAGTATGTTAGGAAAATTACATCGCGTCAGCGCTCATTCGGGCGATTGATTGGTCTATGTAGTTTCCCTCTAGGAGAAATTTATGCATAACAACGTCAAAGGATCACCATGGCAGAGCAAGCGCCAGATCGCTATCGCGATTTCCGGTTTGTGTTTGGTGACTCAAGCATGGGCGCAGCTCGTGATCTATGAGCGCAGTGATTTTTCCGGCAGAACCTTTACCACTAATCAGGATGTGAAAAATTGCAAGCGCCAAGGCTTTAACGATCGTGCCTCGTCAGCGATTGTGCTGCGCGATCGTTGGGAAGTCTGTGAGGATGTTCGCTTTGGCGGGCATTGTGTGGTGTTGCGCCCAGGTCGATATCCGTCGTTTGGCGCGATGGGGCTTAATGATCGAATTTCTTCGGTGCGCTCGGTGCAGTACGGTACCCGCTACAACGATGATCGATACGCACCACGGCAAATCGATGGATTGGTTTACGAGCTACCCGTGCTTAGGGTGCGGCGTGATGGATAACGCCGCGCTTCGCCCATACTTCCAATAGCTCAAGCGTCAGCGTTAGCACCACAGGGCCTAAAATCAAGCCCGATGCGCCAAACACCAATAGCCCACCGACCACGGATAAAAAGGCGAGCACGGTGTGTTGCTTGAGTCTTGAGCCAACCAGCACTGGGCGCAACACGTTATCAATCGTGCCTACCACCAGCAAACCCCAAAGTGTGAGGGTCAACGCTTTGCCCCAGCTGCCTTCTAAAGCCAAAAATAGCGCAGCGGGAACCCAAACAATAAAGCTGCCCAGCACCGGCACCACGGCTAACAGCGCCATGACCAAGCCCCACAAAAAAGCCGCCGGCAATCCCAAGCACCAAAACATAAAACCACCCAAAAGTCCCTGCACGCCCGCCACGGCTAGGGTGCCAAAAATGGTGGCGTAAACGGTGTCACTGACGCGCCGGTACAAGTGATTCATTTCAGCTGCGGTCAGGGGTGATAGGGCGCTAAGTTCGCAGAGCGCGATGTCAGAATCACGCAGGAAAAAAAACAGCAGATAAAATGTCAGAGCAAAGCCGACGATTTGCACGACGGATCGTTTCAGGAGCGAGCCTGCCGAAGTGGAAAGCCAACTGGTGAACGCTCTCGTTGCGCCGGGCAAATCTAACTCCGCTTCAATTCTTGCCGCGACCGGGGCCAGCACGGGTTGCGCAGCGAGGGTTCGCTGCCATTCGCCTGATTCTACTTTTGCTTGCACCAATTCCGCGCCCGC
>JANNYO010000452.1:0-5090 GCA_031410115.1 Rhodanobacteraceae bacterium
ATGGCAAGGAAATTCAAAAATCGGAAACTTTCACTGCTTTCACATGGGAAAAAACCGATCGTGCCGAAGCATTGCGCAAGGCTGCCAAACTGAAATAAATAATAATTGGACCGGGTAAAATCCGGTCCAATTTTCACATGATTTACCCGTACACAAGTCTATTATTTGTGTGCAATCCACCCCATCGAGGGGCGCTGCAAGCCCGGCTATAAAAAGCAAGGGAACAGGCTCGATGAAGGTACCCGTTTCAACGGCGCCCGATATCCTTTCGTTTAAACAACGAAACACACATATCTGGAGCATCACATGAACGCAGTTGTCAAAATTAAACCTGATTTTAAAGTCGCCGACATTAAATTGGCAGACTGGGGCCGTAAAGAGATTTCCATCGCCGAGCAGGAGATGCCCGGCCTGATGTCAATCCGCAAGAAATATGCGGTTTCCAAGCCCTTGGCCGGTGTTCGAATAACCGGTTCACTCCACATGACCATCCAGACCGCGGTTCTAATTGAAACCCTGGTTGACCTCGGAGCCAGCGTTCGCTGGGCAAGCTGCAATATTTTTTCCACGCAAGACCATGCTGCCGCAGCCATTGCCGCCACTGGCACGCCAGTTTTTGCTTGGAAAGGCGAAACGCTTGAGCAGTATTGGGATTGTACGCTGGACGCACTGACCTTCCCGGCTGGTAAAGCGCCGCAGCTAGTGGTTGATGACGGCGGCGACGTAACCTTGCTGCTGCATAAAGGCTACGAGATGGAGCACGGCGATAAATGGTGCGAATCCGCGTCTAGCAATCACGAAGAACAAGTGATTAAGAACCTACTTATTCGTCTGCGCAAAGATCGCCCGGGCTATTTCACCGCAGCGCTGAAAGAATGGCGCGGCGTGTCGGAAGAAACCACCACCGGCGTGCATCGTTTGCAACAAATGTTGGACGCCGGCAAATTGTTGGTGCCAGCGATCAATGTCAATGATTCGGTGACCAAGTCTAAGTTCGACAATTTGTACGGCTGCCGCGAAAGCTTGGCCGATGGCCTCAAGCGCGCCATGGACGTGATGTTGGCCGGTAAAGTCGCAGTGGTTTGCGGCTACGGCGATGTCGGCAAAGGCTCGGCATTTAGCTTGAAAGGCTATGGTTGCCGCGTGGTTGTGACCGAAATTGACCCAATCAATGCGCTGCAAGCGGCGATGGAAGGCTTTGAAGTCAAAACCGTTGAAGACACACTCGGCATTGCTGACATTTATGTCACCACCACCGGCAACGTCGACGTGATCACCGTTGAGCACATGATGGCGATGAAAGACCAAGCCATTGTTTGCAATATCGGCCACTTTGACAACGAAATTCAAGTTGATGCACTGAAAGAATTCGCTGGCGTCAAGATTGTCAACATCAAGCCACAGGTCGACAAATACATCATGCCAAATGGCAATGCGATGTTCTTGTTGGCGGAAGGTCGCTTGGTGAATTTGGGTTGTGCAACTGGCCACCCAAGTTTTGTGATGTCGAATTCCTTCAGCAATCAAACGCTAGCGCAAATTGATTTGTGGGCAAACAAAGACGTCTACGCCGTTGGCCTCTATCGTTTGCCGAAGAAATTGGACGAAGAAGTGGCGGCGCTGCACTTAGAAAAAATCGGCGTCAAGCTAACCAAGCTGACCGTCAAGCAAGCTGAGTACTTAAACGTGTCGCAAGAAGGCCCGTTCAAGCCCGAGCACTATCGTTACTAAAAGCTGTGGCGTTACTAAAAGCTGTGGCGTTACTAAACAGTGCCGCGTTAGCAAGTTGATAGCGATGCTCAACGCATCGTTATCAATCTAACAAAGTATTTTTTGTGACACCCGCGCAGTTTTATACCGAGTTGGCGCACCGCGCTGACTCAACCAGTTATTCAACACGCACCAGCGCCGCAGAGCGTTGGTGCGTGGTAAGTGTTTTACACACCCGCGGATCGACGCCGAGAAAGTCCGGTGCGCAGATGGCGGTCGCTATCGATGCGAATGGCGAACTTATTTCGCCGCTCGCCAGTATCGGCGGCGGCGCGGGCGAAGCCAAAGTTTTTGCCGCAGCACACAAAGCGTTGCGTGCCGCTTCGGCTGAAGCAACATTACTGACAATTGACCTATCTGGTGACGGTGGCGAATTTGATGCGTCCATCAGCGGCGTTTGCGGCGGACAAATGCACCTGCTGCTTGCGCTGTTTAGCCCCGCTGAGCTTGCTAACCGCGCGCATGCCATTGCCAAAGCCCTGCGAGCGGGTTGCGCGCAGTCGCTCTGCGCCCGAACTTTATTTGTTGCCGAACCAAACGCAATTGAAGCTGTGCTTTTACAGCCGATGCCAATGTGCCTAATCGGCGGAGGCGGGCACTGTGGTGTGGCACTAGCGGAACTGCTGGTGCGACTGGGTTTTCAAGTTGCCGTGATTGATGCGCGTGCAGCGGTGTTCGGTTGCCCACAAGCACCCGAGGTTGGTGCCAGCAAATTTGACGATTGGACAACGGCTTTACAGGCAGCTCAAAACTATCAAGCGCAGGGCGCGCCGAGGGCGATGGTGGTGTTGCTCAGCCGCAGTTTTGACCATGATTTGGCAGCACTGCGGTCGATGGCCGAAAGCCGCACTGAATTCGCCCTAATCGGCATGATGGGCAGCGCGCGGCGCATACGCTTTGTCCGTGAGGCGCTGTCCAATGCATTGCCTGAGGCTTTTGTAAATCAGCTAAAAGCGCCGATCGGCATCGATATTGGCGCGCAAACGCCGAACGAGATCGCGGTGAGTATTGCGGCTGAACTTTTGTCGATGCGTGCGGCTACAATTATGCCGACTTCAAACTGACGAGCAAAGCCTGTGCGTGGATATCGATTCGTTGCAACGCTTTTAATCCTGTTCGTGGCTTTCGCCGCAGATGCTGCGCCATTGGGACATGTGGACGCAGTTTTGCTCGATGCCAGTCAATTAACGCGAATTGAGCGCAGCAAAATTAAGGCGGAAGCCGCGTGGTGGCTGGATCTGGATACCCGCATATTAGTGGCGGCAGCGCCGAAAGATATTGCGCGGCTACAGCTTTCGCACCCAAACGATGGTGTTTTCAAAAACGTTACACCCGCATCCTTTGCTTACCAGTCTATGGCCTGCGATGAGCGAGATGCAAAAATGCGGCTACCTGTGCTTGC
Organism: Rhodanobacteraceae bacterium; assembly: GCA_031410115.1. Lineage (GTDB taxonomy): Bacteria > Pseudomonadota > Gammaproteobacteria > Xanthomonadales > SZUA-5 > JANNYA01. The sequence continues at coordinate 3,173 of JANNYO010000452.1, forward strand.
AAAAGCTGGACGCGGCAATTTAGTGCTGACGCCGCGCAACTTCGCGGGTTACCGCGCAGTGAGTGGGTTACTGGCGATCACGCCGAATCAGCAGGTCATTAGCACCGCTCAGCGCACCCGCAGCAAGGCGGTCGATCCGACACTGCAACCGCTGATTGCGCGCATTCGTCCGACGCGTTGGTTTAGCGATCTGAGTACGTTGGCGACTTGGAAGCGCAATAGTTTTAGCCCGGAAATTGATCTGGCGCGCGACTGGCTGGTGGGTGAATTCAGCGGGCTAGGTTTAAGCGTCAGCACGCCGAGTTTCAATGTCACAGGCTCCGGTGTCGGCACAACCCAAATTGAGAACGTCATTGCGACTTTGCCCGGCACCACCTTGCCGAACGAATGGATTTTGGTTGGCGCGCACTATGATTCGCGCAACATCAACCTCAACAACATTATCAATCCGTCGCCGGGTGCAGAAGACAATGCCTCAGGCTGTGCCGCCGTGCTGGAATTAGCGCGCCTGCTGGCAGATTTGCGTCCTAAACGCACGCTGAAATTTATGTGTTTTGGTGGCGAAGAGCAAAATCTATACGGTAGCGAAGCTTATGCCGCAACCTTAAGCGCGAACGGCGATCTCGCCAAAATAAAGCTCGCCGTGATCATGGACATGATTGGCTATTCCAGCACGACCGCGTTAGATGTGCTGTTAGAAACCTCAAGCGCACTCTCAGCGGTACTACCGCAATTTCAGCAGGCAGCGGCGGATTACTCACCGGGTATGACGGTCACGACCAGCCTACAACCCTTTGGTTCGGACCACATCCCCTTTATCAATCGGGGCGTTCCGACACTGCTGCTGATCGAAAATGAGTGGGACAGCTATCCGCACTATCACAAAGCCACCGACATACCCGCAAATGTCACCAATGCTTTGCTGCAAGGGCCAGCGATTATGCGCATGCAGCTAGCCGTGATTGCTGCGCGTGCTGAGGTGGAATTGCCGCTGACTGCTGATGGCTTTGAGTAAGGGATTTAAATCAGTGCAAAGTTTGACGCGACTTTGCTGAGCGATGGCGATAGCATTCAGCGCATGAGCACACCCAAGAAACTCTATAAAGTCATTTTTCTGAATCACGGCAAAGTCTATGAGATTTATGCCAAGCGCATCGCCGCCAGTGATTTGTACGGATTTACCTACGTTGCAGAGCTTAGTTTTTCCAGCGGAGACGGCTTGTTAGTCGATCCAACCGAAGAAAAACTGAAGGAAGAGTTTGCTGGCACGCAAGCGCTGCATTTGCCGATGCACAGCATTGTTCGCGTTGAAGAAGTGCTTGAGCGCGGGGTCGCAAAAATTCGGGATCAGCTTACCGGCGAAAAAATCATGCCTTTCCCCGGCTCTATGCGTGCGCCCGGAAAGCCGCCCAGCGATTCTGGTCACTAACGTTTGGAGCCGTGGCTGTTCGATCTAGCGCTGGTTGCTGCGGGGTTCTTTGCTGGCTTGGTTGACGCCATGGTCGGCGGCGGTGGGCTGATTCAGGTGCCCGCGTTGGTTGCGCTATTTCCAATTGCAGCACCCGCTAGCATTATGGGAACCAGCAAGTTTGCCGGGGTTTTTGGCACGGCGGCGGCGTTTATTCAATATGCACGGCGAATCGCGCTGCCGAAACGGGCTTTGCTGATCGCCAGTTTGACCGCTGGCATGGGCGCTATTACTGGCGCTTGGCTGCTGACCAAAATTAGCCGAGCGCAGTTCGACTTACTGCTGCCGATTTTACTAACCGGAATTTTCATCTACACCCTGGTGCGCAAAGATTTGGGGCAAACGCATGCGCCTAAGTTTCAGGGCGGCAAGCTTGATGCAGCCAGTGCGGGCACGGGTGCCACCTTGGGGCTGTACGACGGCTTTTTTGGCCCCGGTACCGGCAGTTTC